>DATKPS010000148.1:0-73352 GCA_035524015.1 Candidatus Sulfotelmatobacter sp. | reverse complement strand
CGCATCAGCTTGTATTGCGGCGTGTCCCAATCCTGGAAGCGCAGGAAATTAAACCGCCGCACTTTATACGGGCAGTTGTTCGAGCAGTAGCGCGTGCCGATGCAGCGGTTGTAGACCATGTCATTCAGGCCTTCCGAACTGTGCGTGGTTGCGCCCACCGGGCAAACCTGCTCGCACGGCGCGTTTTCGCACTGTTGACAAGGCACTGGCTGGAAGAACGTTTGCGGATTGTCCAGAGTCTGGCTGTACTCCGAGGGATCGCCTGTTCCGCCATTGGTCGACGAATCTGTGTGCGTGTAGTAGCGGTCAATGCGGATCCAGTGCATCTCGCGTCCACGCATCACCTGATCCTTGCCGACTACGGGTATGTTGTTCTCCGACACGCACGCCACCACGCAGGCATTGCAGCCATTGCACTTGTTCAAATCGATGGCCATACCCCAGGCATAGCCGTTGTAGGCAAACGCCTCGTACAGCGAGTCGTCCTTCGGCGGTGTTTCGTCGCCTTCGTGCGCGAAATTCGGGTTCTTCGTATATTCCGCAAGCGTGGCCGTGCTCAGAATCTTCCGGCCTTCCATGTTGAAGTGATACTGCGTGCACGCCAGCGGATAGCTGTCGCCGGTGGCCGTCATTTTGCCGCCGGTGGCAACCCACATCGCGTTCGAGGTGCGCACCACGTAGGCGCTGAAGCCTTTGTTCGTGCCCGTGTAGCCGGAACGCGTGCGGCCATAGCCCAGCGGCAGAACGACAGTGTTTTCATCCTGCCCAGGCAAAGTCCAAACCGCGGCGGTCACTTTGCTGCCGTTCAATTCCACATCAACCAGCGGAGACCGCACCTGGCCGTGTTCGCCGCCGCGCGACTGGACCTTGTGCACGAAATCTTGCTTCTGCGCCATCTTCGGGCTGACCAACGCGGCGTTGTCCCAAGTCAATTTGGTAAGCGGCTTCGGCAATTCCTGCAGCCAGCCGTTGTTGGCAAAGCGCCCATCGTGCACCGCTGGATCGGGCCGGAAAATAAACTCAATCTGCTCCGCCGGCGCGGGTTGAAACGCCGGAAGATTCGCCGCGTTGAACTTCAACTCCGCATTGACGGCAGCAAACTTGGTCCCGGCAATTACGCCGTCGTTCAGCCATTTGCGCCAGCCGGCTTCCATCGAAGACGGCAGGTGCGTGGACGCCTCGGCCCAGTAAGCGCGTACGGCATCATAGGCAGGCATACCCGGCTTATCGCTGAACGCGGCCACCAGCTCATGCGCCGAATGCGTGTAGTAAAGCGGCGCAATCAGAGGCTGGATGATGCTCGCGGTTCCATCGTGCGCCCGCGTATCGCTCCAGCCCTCCAGGAAGTGCGACTCTGCCACATGCCAGGTGGTCCACGCGGAGGTTTCGTCGAAATAGGGGCCGAGGTGAATGGACGCGGACACCTTCTTCAGCTTGTTCACGAAGTCGAAATCGTGCGGCGCGTCGTATACCGGATTGCTGCCCAGGATCAGCAGGAGATCCACCTTGCCTTGATCCATTTCCGCGCAGAGGTTCCGCATCGACTCCAGGTTGCCGGCGTCGCTGCCCAGCGGCTCGGTGTAATACACGGTGTTGCCCACATTGCCGAGCGCCGCGTTCATCGCATGCGCCAGCGCGTGCACCGCTGCGGGCTGGTATTCACCGGCGACCACCAGAGAGGTACCGCGCTGTTTCTGCAACTCTTCCGCGACCACATCCACCCATTTACCCGCTTCGCCAGAAATCGCCGCGCCCGCACCGACTCCCATTCTCCCTGCCAGCGCGCGCGCGAACAGCTCCACGTCGCTGGCGCGCATCGGCACGCGATGATCGGCGGACGAACCCGTCACCGAAGGTGTGGGCTCGACCACGTACATTCGGTTCATCTTGTCGTTGTCGCCGTTTAACTGGCGCCGGCACGCAAATTGCCGTGCGTAGGCCACATGCCCCGGCCCGCTGGCCAGAAAATCCGCGTCCAAGGAAACAATCACGTTGGCTTTGCTGATTTCGTACACGGTGTTGACGTTGCGCCCAAAGGCCAGCTTGGCGCCCTCGCGCGCTCCATCGCCGCCCGCCGGCTCCCACTGATACCACTTCGCCTGCGGATACGTGGTGAGAAGCTTCTGCATCTGCGCCTGCAACGTCGGCGAACTCACCGCGCCGGAAAGGACACGGAATCCCGCGCCATTCGTAGCTTTTGCGTTCGTGGCCAGTCCCGCGGCGGCATCCAGAAACGCCGACCAGGAGCGAATTTCGCCGTTCTGTTGGACCGTTTGCGAACGGTCGGGGTCGTACAAATTCAAGATCGACGCTTGCACCAGCGCGTTTGTGGCGCCAAGGCTCGACGGATGATCCGGATTACCTTCGAGTTTCGTCGGGCGCCCTTCGTGACTTTCCACCAGCACGCCAATCGCGGAACCGGCAAACGGCACGGCTGTCGCGTAAAAATTGGGCCGCCCGAGAATCAAACCATCCGGCTGCCGGACGTACGGAACAATGTGGGTGATATCTGGACGTCCGCAGCCGGCCAATCCAGCCAGGGCCAACGACGCGCCCATCAACTTCAAGAAATCGCGACGGTCTACGGCGTCATCCCACTCCGACGCTTGCCGGGGAAACTCCCGGTGCAGCAACTCCTGGAAGTGTGGATTTTCCGCAAGTTCTTCCAGAGTGCGCCAGTATTGTTTGCCGGTTTTCGCGCGTAGCTTTTCGCGAACGGTGGCCAGTTCCAGGCGGTGCTCCTGCTCGGTCCCCGCTTCTTCGTCGTGCTCATGATCGTGGCCGTGCGGATCATGTGCGGGGCCGCTGGCCTGCGAACCTTGCAGGATGCGCAACATGTTTTCTTTTGACTGATCGTTCATATCTCGTTTCAGCGATGACAGGTCGAGCAGCTGGTCAGCTCGTTGACCGTCCGGATTTTGTACTCCGCCACAAGTTTCTTCCCGACTTCTTCCTGATTGGCGGGCGCTTTCCATTCCATATTGAAAACTTGGTCTCGTGGACGCACATTCTTCGCGGGATCGCGGTGGCAATCCAGGCACCACTGCATATTCAGAGGCGCAGCCTGGAAAATCAGCGGCATTTCATTGACCGAGCCATGGCAGGTGGAGCAACCGATGCCTTTATTCACATGAATGCTGTGATTAAAGTACACATAATCGGCCAACCGGTGCACTTTCACCCATTGGATCGATTCGTCGGTGCGGTAACTTTCGCGCACCGGTTCGAGATACGCGGAATTATTGAACAGGACGGAATGGCAATTCATGCAGGTCTTCGTTGGAGGGATCCCCGCATAGGCGGAGTATTCAACGCTGTTATGACAGTAGCGACAGTCGATCCCGTCGTCGCCCACATGATGTTTGTGGCTGAACTGTACCGGTTGCACGCGCGTCACACGCTGATTGGTAATGTATGGAGATCGAGCGAGAACTAAAACGCCGGCAAGAGCCAGGTTCGCAAGAACCACCAAGGCTAGCACAGAGAACCGCGCAATTAAATTTGCACTGCGGTGAAAAATTTGGGCCATGTCGAAAGTGCGCTAAGAACCACCAACCTCTCCCAGGGCCGTCAATCTCAGAAGAAGCGATTGTTCCTTTGCCGAACAGCGCGCGTCCGGGTCGGTAATTCGACCGGATAGTTTCCACTAAATCCAAACAGATTGCAACCCTGAACCAAAATCTTCGTTGGCCATTTCGCGATTCAAAATTTGTGAAAAGAATTTCGGGTCCGAAAATTTCGACGAAGCAAAAGCGCCTTCGATCCTGCGATGGCCTATCCAGGCGATTTTGGCGCGCGTGTCTCGAATAAGCAATTTTTATGTTCAGCCTAATCTCATCGCACTTTTGGTGATGCCAATCCGCGTGCTATTCTTGCTTATGTCTTCTGTCGCGGTCACCCGTGGCGAGGCCTACCCGCTGTCGCAAGCGAGTCTCCATTCTGCTGGGGCGTGGTCCAACCGGTAGGACACCTCACTGTTAATGAGGATGGTGAAGGTTCGAATCCTTCCGCCCCAGCCAATCTTTTCCCCTATTTTCCTGAAATTACCGTGCTCGGCCACCGCTGACCGCCGGAAAAATGGAAATGGCAGCGCCCGGCGTGACTGGCGTGGCAAATTCACCGGTGTACCGGATATCTTCCTCGCCCACAAAAACGTTGATGTGCTCCCGGAGCTGGCCCTCTTCATTCAGCAGCCGGTCGCGTAATCCCGGATACAGCGCACAGAGCGCTTCGATTGCCTCGCGGACCGTTGCGGGCGAAGCGTTGATTTCAACGTGCTGCAGTCCATCGCAAAACGCGCGCAGCGGTCCCGGAATGAAGAATCGAACAGCCATCAGTGTCTAGTTTGCCTTTTCGTTCGCGTTGCCGGCTTTCTCTTTTTCGACGGGCGTTTCTGCTCTTCTTTCTTGACCCTTGCTGGCGCCCGAGGGACGCGTGGTTCCCCGACTACGACACTCTTCACGCACACCACCGGAGGGAGCCCGCCTAGAATCAGCTTCCAGTTTTTGCCTTCGTCACTCGAGCCAAATAGTTCTCCACTGCGGGTGCCAAAATAAATTCCTGGTGGATCGAGCTTGTCGGTGTCCATGGCATCCCGCAAAACGGTTTCATAAGCCCCCTTTTGCGGCAACCCGCGGGCCAGCGGTTCCCACGACTCGCCCGCGTTCCGCGTGCGAAAAACGCGCAATCGTCCGTCCGGCGTGCAGCGAAATTCGTCGGATTCAATGGGAATGACGTATACGCAATTAGGGTCGTGCGGGTGCATCAGGATGGGAAAACCGAAATCACTCGGCACGCCGTTCGAAATACTCTCCCAGCAATCGCCATAATCCGTGGAGCGGTACAAGCCCCAGTGATGTTGGAGGAACAGACGTTCTGGTCGCGCCGGGTGCAGCGTCATTTTGTGCACACATTGACCGAACTCCGGATAGCGATCTGGCTGAAAGGCCACACGAATGCCCTGGTTTCGCGCCACCCAGGTAGCGCCTCCGTCGTCGGTGCGGTAAACGCCTCCGGAAGAAATGGCGATGTACATGCGGTCATTGTTCGTGGGGTCGAGAACAATCGTGTGCAGACACAACCCGCCGTTCCCGGGCTTCCAGCGCGGGCGGTGCGGGTGATCAAACAGGGCGCGAACCAGCGCCCAACTTTCTCCCGCATCGCGGGACACGAATAACGCCGCGGGTTCTACGCCGCAATACAGCGTGTTCGGCTCATTCCCGCGTCCGAGACAGACTTGCCAAATGTTCTTCAGCGAAGTTCCGCAATCCTCAGGAAACTTGACATTGGCCTCAAGAGGATTTGTCCAGGTCTTTCCAAAGTCGTCGCTCGATCGTAGAAAAGTTCCCCAAAAAGTTGATGTCGACGCCCACATGCGGCGACGGCCTTCTCTGGGATCGAATGCCATGGAATAGACGGCTTGGCCATGGAAGAACGGCCCGGCCACATCCCAGGAGGCACGCGCTGCGGAAGATCGCAGCAAAAACGCGCCTTTCATGGTGCCCACGAGCAGCAGAACGTCGCCATTTTTCACGGTAACGTGCCGGATGCCCCGTTGCACTACGGTGAGCGGTCCGCGGGGCTCGTTGAGCGCTGTCCTGACGACCGAGGATGCAGACTGCACGGCTTCGAGTGCCGCTTGCACTTCGCCGGCTCGTTGGTAGCGCTGCTGCCGGTCTTTCGCCAAGCATCGCTGCACAATCGCCCAAAGTCCGGCGGGGATCCAAGAAGGTAACGGCGGCACCAGTTCGTGCAGGATAGCCGAAGTCAGTTCGAACGCGGTCCGGCCCTGGAACGGAAGCCGCCCCGACGCTGCTTCGTACAAGACCACGCCTAAGGCCCACAGGTCGCTCCGAAAATCTGCTTCTTCGCCTTGAAAAAGTTCTGGCGGCATATACGGCAGTGTTCCCGTAAGCCCGCCGGTGCTCTCTTCCGTTGTCAACCTGCCGGTAATCTGTGATGCATCGAGGGTAAGACCGGCATCGTCCACGATTTCCCTGCGCAAGCGCCGCGCCAGCCCAAAGTCCAGAACCTTTACCAGCCCTTCCGGGGTGACCATCACATTCGAACTTTTCAAGTCGCGATGTAAAACGTTCCGCGCGTGCGAGTGGGCCAACGCGCCGGCGATCTGCACGCCGTAGCGCAGCACGGATTCCACCGGCAAGCCATCTTTTCCAATCAGGGCACTCAACGGCTTACCTTCGATCAATTCCATGACGATGTAAGGCTCATCGTCCTTTTCTCCGACCTGGTGGATGGTGCAGATGTTGGGATGACTAAGCGCGGAAGCGGCGCGCGCTTCCTCGAGAAGAAATTGTTTCGACGATTTTTCCGCCAGCGAGCGCGACGACAACACTTTGATGGCCACGTCGCGGTGCAGCACTTCATCGTGGGCGCGATACACCACACCCATCCCACCTTCGCCCACCTTCGAGACAATCCGGTAATGTCCCAGCAATTCCCCCGGCATCGAACGCCCTCAAGCAGCAAGCCTAGTGCACCGCCGCGGAAACGGTCAATTCCCCTTACAAGCCGGAAGCTGGCGCCATGGCTTTCGCCGGGGCAAGTTTCACCGCGACATTGCCGATTTTCCCGCATGCACTTCCATGCACGCGCCGGCTTGCACCAGCCAACTGATCGGCGCCAGTACAAAGCCGGCGAACAGGAGAAGCGGCGAAAGCAAAAGCATGGAGACGTTCGTCAGCGACAATTCGCGGTCACGGCCAGCCAACCAGTGCAGCCAACGTGTCTGCGGGAATCCCATACAGTTCAGCCAGCTGACCATCCAGCCGAATGGATCCTGATCGAGTGAAACGAAACGAACGCGCTGCACTTCGAGGCCCGATGATGCGCAAGCTCGGCCCAGGCACCCCGGCGTGAAATGAACCAAGTGTCGCGGCACATCCAGATGAAACCACTTCGCGCCACTCGCGCGGAATTGCCAACTGCCGCGATTCGGTACACAGATGATCAGCGTCCCTCCTGCATTCAGCCGTTCCGCACACTGGCGCAAGATCGTCCCAGGGTCGGGAAGATGTTCCAGCACGTGATGCATGACGATCAAATCAAAGGTGGGCGCGGCCTGCAGAGCATCCAAATCTCCCACGAGCACCGGCAACTGCAGTTCCCGGCTAGCAAATCGTGCGCTCGCTGCGTTTCTCTCCACACCGCAAACTTGCCAGCCATAACCGCGGAGCGCGTTCAGCATCCACCCGTGGCCACATCCCACTTCCAGTGCCCGGCCCGGTTTCCCGAACAAACGCGACCACCGCCGCGTCTGCAGACGGTACATGGTCTCAAAGATCCGCCGCGACCACGCCCCGTAATTCCGATACATCGCCGGATAGTAGCGCTCCATATTCGCCGGTACCGGCGCGGTAAATCCCCCGTCGCAATCCTTACAAATCCAAACCGCGAACAGATCTTGAGTCAAATGATCCGAAGCTTTCAGCACTTCCTTGGTATTCGGGGAGTGGCAAAGCACACAACGCAGGGAATCTTTCAGTCGGCTGGCGTTCATTCAGCTTTTCTGCGTGGGATACGCGGCATCCAGCCAGCCCTTCCAGCCGCCGTCCATTGACTCCACGTTGGTATAACCCATTTTCTGCAGGTTATCGGCAGCCAGCGCCGACCGGAACCCGCCTCCACAGTACAGAATGAGCTTTGTGTCTGTGGCGGGCACACGCTGTTCAATATCGCGCTCGATGATCCCTTTGCCCAGATGAATCGCTCCTGGCAAATGGCCACGGGCAAACTCGCTCTCTTCTCTTACATCCACCAGAACAAATTTCTCTCCCGCATCCATGCGGCGTTTCACGTCGGGCACGTTTGTCTCTTTCACCCTTTTCTTAGCATCATTCACGATAGCCAGAAACTTCGGTGCGTGGGCCATGTTCTCCTCCTCAAATCCCTGCGACCTGAACACAGCATAACTCAGAGCGAAAAAAAAGACGCCTCGAGGCTTCCGGGGCGCCCTAATCTCGAGTCAATTTTGGGGTGGCCGCAATTATGGCTTGGCCGAGGGCTCCGCCTGTTTCTGCCCGAACGAATGCACCAGCGACACCAGGTTCCAGCGCACTTCTTCCTTGGTGCGATCACCTTCGCCGCCCACCATTTGACCGCGTCCGTTGGTAACGATATAGAACAGTTCGCCATCGGTGTAGCGGGTAAGCGAATTGGGGTCGCGCCAATCTTTCAATTGCAGTTTCATTTGCTCGGCCAGATCACCTTTGCCGTCGCCATCTTTCCCATGGCACATGGCGCAGTGATAGCCGTACAACTTTTTCGCGTCTGCAAGACCTTCGGGTGTTACCTTCACTGGATTTTTTTTGGCCGCGACATCCGCCGGGATGGGCGCTGCTGCCGGCTGGGCGGTTTGCCCTGACTTGCCCTGGTCGCTTGCTTGTTGTGCGAAGCCGATTCCTGCCGCGGCCAGCAGGACGGCGCAGATGAGTAGGCTAATACGTCGCATATGTACCCCCTAGGTAGGACCGTCCGGGAGCGAAAGCGGAGAGTGTCTAAGCCAATTCTACGCCCGGAAATGGGGCAAAGATAGCCTCAACGGCCCGTTTTGCGCTGATTTCGGCCATTTGACGAGGAAACGCGAGTGCCTTAGATCACTGACGAGATACGGCCGATTCCCCCTACTCGGAGAAATCCGCGGCGGAAGGTCGCACTGGAGGTACCCGGCAGCCCGCGCCGGGCTGACTGACGCGATCCCCTGCGCTGAACCGGCTGGATTCGCGAATCCGCGTCCGCAGTCCGTCGATCATGGTTGGCAGAGGATTTCGCGGCACACCCCGAATGACGAAAATCATTAGCGCTGCCTCGCCCGGGGCATCCGCGCTGGAAGTAATCCCTACGCCTTGGACTCCCGGCTGCTTCATCAACGTATTGGCGTGTGCCGCATTCACCGCTCGTGCGCGCGCCAACTCCGCTTTCGATAGGGTGTTCACCGCAAACGTATCTACCACCGGCGCGATGCGGGCTGCCAGATTCGCGTCGAAAATCCCATGCGGACCCATGCCGGCTCCGGCCTTGTTTTGCACGATGCGCGTCGGCACCCCTTCCAACTCGTCCGGAACCGCCGTCGGAATCTGATTCGGATCGACGACAAGGATCACCGCCGCACTGCCCGGGTGATCGATACTGGCTCCCACGCCAATCGCCTGAATGTACGGATTGGCCAGCAATTCTGGCGCGTGTAGATCACGCGCGCGTTGTGCCAATGCCATTTGCTCCGCAGAGATCGCAGCGGGCGGCTGCTCCTGCGTGGTCTTTGCGGCATTGGCTGCCAGCGAGCAGCCGATGACGTTATGCGTCGCCGAGCTACCCACGAAGGTCGGCCGGTTTCCCTGGCTGTCCGCCAACGCGCTCAACACAGACGAAACCGGGTTGGCCACCGTATCGGTGTCTGATCCGCCATAAAGCAGTCCCACAGGGTCCGCGGTGTTCTGATCGACAATGAGCGAACCGGAATCTCCCTGAATGCTGAAGCTCCCGCCGGCAACGGAAATCTGCCCCGTGAAAGTCACATTAAAAGTCGTGCCGCTGCTGCAGCCGGTTTGATAGCTGACCGAAGTTTGCACCTCAATGGCATCGACCGCCGAGCACGTCAATCCCGAGGTACGCCCGCTTTTTGCGACGTTCTCGCCAATCGTGGCAGTAATGCCGCTGCCGGCGTGCGGCGGACCTGGATCAGGAGTTCCGCTGGTTGCGGTCGAGCCCAGTAGCAAAATGTTTCCGCTCGTATCCACAGTTCCGCTGACGATTTGCGCGATGGCGGCGTCCACGTCAGTGCCCGCCGCCTGCAGGTTCGCGAATTGGCTCAGATTGGCAACCGTAGTAGTCCCAGTCGCCGAACAATCGGAATCAATCAGCCCTGGCTGAATGATGGGATCACCGATATTCGCGGAATCGCTGCGAGCCAACACGTGATTCGCGCTCAAAATGTAAAAATTGCCGTTGCGTTGCACCAGCGCCCCAAGCGTTCCGCCGCAGCAAGTAATTTGGTTCCCTTGCGTGTTGGAATCGTTGGCGTTGCCGCCGGAGGTGCCGAGCTTCACGGGAATACTTTGCGCCTGCTGGTTCGGATTGGACGCCACGATGAGTACAGACGCGGACTGGTTGGCGCCAGTGCTGGCCTGCGCAATCGCAATCACATTTACCGTTGGTGGGCTCGGAACGCTCGTCGGAGCCGTATAGATTCCCGCAGAAGAAATGGTTCCAAAGGTTGAATTGCCGTTGACCACTCCGTTTACTTCCCACGTGACCGCTGTGTTCGTCGAACCCGTCACTGTGGCCTGGAAGATCTCGGTGTTGTTTACGATCACCGTGGCACTCGTCGGGGTCAGCGATAAGGAAACCGCCGAACCGCCCCCACCTTTGCCGCCGCTTTGACCAGAACTTCCCGTGCCGCTGCAGCCCGCAAGCACTGCCGCGATTGTTCCTATCGCCAACAACATCTTCCTTCGCAGCATCACACACCCAACGCAATTCGATTTCAGGCTAGCACGCACTTCCGAGGGGGGTGGAAGGAGGGACTGCTTCCGTTACCAATGCGTCGCCTGCTCTCCAGGACAGCTCAACGACGGCCTACCCATAGATGGTACTACCAATTCTCAGGATGCCTACACGCCTGTGGCAGAGCCGACGGACTTACTCATCCATGTCGCGCCAATTCGGACCAGTGGCGATTTCCACGAGCAAGGGCACGGCCAGCTTGTACACCCCTTCCATTTCTTCGCGCACCAATGTCTCGACCGCGTCCTTTTCCTTCGCCGGCACTTCGAAGAGCAATTCGTCGTGCACTTGCAGAATCATCCGCGTGCTCAATTTCTTTTCGCGGATCCGTTGGTCGATGGAAATCATCGCCATCTTGATCAGGTCCGCCGCGGTGCCCTGTAGCGGTGAATTCAGCGCAGTACGTTCTGCAAAATTCCTTAACTGCATCTGTGGCGCATTGATTTCCGAAATTGGCCGGATCCTGCCAAACAACGTTTTGGCCACTCCGCTCTTCCGCGTCTCCACGAGGACATTGTCCAGATATTCCTTTACGCCGCGGTAACGCGTGAAATACGCATTAATGAATTGCGCCGCTTCCCTCTGCTCAATTCCCAGTTGTTTCGCTAAGCCAAACGCCGACAACCCGTAAATAATTCCGAAGTTGATAGCCTTCGCGGCCCGCCGGTGGTCCGCCGTTTGAGCCAGCGGCCCAACACCGAACACTTCCTGCGCCGTGCGCGCGTGAATATCCTCGCCGTTGCGAAACGCCTCTACCAGCACGGGATCGCGCGAAAAATGCGCCATGATGCGCAGTTCAATTTGCGAATAGTCCGCCGACAGCAGCACTTTGCCCTTCTCGGCCACAAAGGCCGCGCGGATCTCGCGGCCTAACTCGCTGCGAATCGGAATGTTCTGTAGATTTGGGTCACTGGAACTCAACCGGCCAGTCGCCGTACCCGTCTGGGAAAAACTGGTGTGCAGGCGTCCGGTTTCGGGATGAATCAGCTTGGGCAATGCGTCCACATACGTAGATTTCAGCTTTGCGATCTCGCGATACTCAATCACTTTAGCGGGCAATTCGTGTTGGTTTGCCAGCTCTTCCAAAATATCCGCGGCAGTCGAGCGCTCCTTCGCTTTGCTTCGCCTTCCCGGCGGCTGCAGGTTCAGCTTGTCGAACAAAACCTCCGCGAGTTGCGTCGGCGAATTCACGTTGAATTCCGTGCCGGCCAGCGTCCAAATTTCTTTTTCCAGCCGGCGGACTTCTTTCTCCATGGTCTCCGACATTTTTTCCAGCGCTTTGGGATCGACGCGAATTCCCGTTCGCTCGATTTCCGCCAGCACCCCGGCGAGGGGCAGGTCGATTTTTTCGTAAACCTCCGCGAGCCCCTGCTCCTCCACCTGCTTGCGCAGCAGGGGGGCGAGCCGTTGCAGAAAATCCGCGCGTTCTCCGGCGCCGCCGCCCATGGGCATATTGAACATGCGGAAAACTACGTCGGCAAATTCGTGTTTGGCGGTTGTCGGGCGCAGCAGGTAATCGTAAAGCTGCGTGGCATGCTCAATTTTCTCTACTTTGCCGGCGAGCAACTGGAACAGCTTGGGATCGTGCACGATTTTGCGCTGCTTCTCATTAGCGAGCACGGTTTGCACCGCTCTCAACGCTTCGCCCTTTTCGTCGGCCCAAATCGCTCGGCCTTCTCTACTTTTGGAAGAAAGTTCAATCCCAACTAAATGCGCGCCAAATCCCTCGGAATCGCGTCCGCCCAGATCCAGATTCAGCCATGACGCCAGCGGCGCCTGCGCGGGCACTTTTTTCAAATAGCCAGCCAGTTCTTCGGCATTCGCAAGCTGGGCGTAATCGCGTTTTTCCTGCGCACCTTCGTCGGCACTGGCGCCCGCAACGGCCTGGGCCGGCGCGGCCAAGCTCGGCTCGGCCACGCCACTGGCCAGCAATTCCTTCAATAGCGAATTGAAGCCAAGCTCGCGGTAAAGTTCGATCAGAGTGCTCGCGTTCGGCGGGCACATTTTTAGTTTCTCAAGGTCCAGTTCCAGCGGAACGTCCAACGCGATGGTGGCCAGCTGCTTGCTCATCAACACTTGTTCTTTTTGTTGTTGCAGCGCTTCGCGGTAGCGCTTGTTGCTCACCTCTTGCGCATGCTCCATTGCGTTTTCCACGGTACCGTATTTCTGGATCAGTTCCGTTGCGCCTTTTTCGCCGATCCCCTTGGCTCCCGGAATGTTGTCGATCGTGTCGCCCAGCAACGCCATCAGGTCGATCACTTTTTCCGGCGACACACCCAGGAGCTCCTCCACTTTTTCCGTGTCGACAATCGTGTCCGCTTTCGCGCCGCCCGAACCGGTGCGCAAGATGCGTACTCCGGCATTCACCAGCTGCATCATGTCCTTATCGTTCGAAATCACCAGCACATCCAGATTCTTTTGTGCCGCTTTCTTTGCCAACGTCCCGATGACGTCGTCCGCCTCATAGCCATCCAGTTCCAGAATCGGCATGCACATCGCTTCGCAGAGTCGGCGCACGTACGGCAATTGCTGGCTCATTTCGTCCGGCATCGGCGGACGGTGCGCTTTGTAGGATTCAAAGAGCTTGTCGCGGAACGTAGGTTTGCTGGTGTCGAAGACGATCCCGATATAGTCGGGACGGTAGTCCTTGATCAATCGCCGCAAAATATTCGCAAACAGGAAGGGAACCTTAGTGGGAATACCGCTGGGGGCGTTCATGCGCACCATGGGTGCATAAAATGCGCGATAGACGTGCGCCATCGCGTCTACCAGGAAGAGCTTCTTGCGAGTTTCCGTCTGACCGGCCATCTAGCGAGTATAGCAAAGCGCTTTCTTGGGCCTTTGGCGTGCGCCATTCGGGCCAAACCTCCGCGGCGCGGCTATTTCAGGCCGATGTACAAATCCACCTGTGCGTTTTGTGGGTCGGCCGCACGCTGATCGTAAAGTTCGAAGTCGGTGTAATAGGCGCGTACTCCACCCAACCCGTGTTGATCTTCCATCACCCAGACACGTTGCCAGGTCTGCGGCACGACTTTTGCTGACAACCCTTTTTCGCTGGTTACCACGGCGTAGTTGCCCGCGCGCACCTTTTTCAATACAAAACCAGCGGGCGGCACGGACCCCGGCTGCACCTTCGCTCCCAGCGTGAAGGAGTATTCCCCGTTGCGATCGCTGGCATAGTCACTGTAAACCGCGTAGATATTCTCGCTCGCCTTGTTGGGAATTTTCTGCAGCAGGCTTTCCTGGAAGAACCTCTGCCACTGTTTACCGATGACCCCGTCGCTGGTCAGCTCTTTCGCATTGCTGGTGCGTATCTCAATTCCAACTACAGCAAACTCGTCTTCGTGAACGATTCGTGGAGGAGTTTCTTTAGAGCTGAGGAACACCGCGAAACCAACGATCGACAGTAAGCAAACACCGACTCGCATGGTCGCCCACCTCGCAACACCTCGCCGCGATTCTACACGAAATCATCTGCGTCCTTCAGAAGCGGCCAACGAAACGGCCACAAAAAAGGGCGAAACCTCTGCGGCCTCGCCCCTTCCCTTTTTTTCAGCAAGCCTGCTCGTTTCGTCGGCGGTCTTAGTATTTCCGCGAAGTTTGCGTACTGACCGGCTGCGTTACCAGCAGCAATTGTGTACCGCTATTCAGGCGCACCGTTTTCTGTGGCGACGTTATCACCGACGCTTGCTGTCGGTCGACGGTGCTGGTCGCCAAGCCGATGCCTCGCAGGCCGTAAACTCCTTGACTATTCGGGTTCAACACGCCGTTGTGGTTTAAGCCGCCCTTGACCGGCCCAACCGACCTACCCGGAATAGCCTGATTCGTCTCGGCGCTCCCAATCGTGTCGGGGACGCTGGGCGGCGCTGGGGGCATGGCTGCAGGCCTGCTGTCTTGCGCTTGACGGTCAGCACCACCCTGTGGCGCATCGTTGCCCAGAGGGGCTGTGTCCATCGCCGGACTCGGCGGACCATTTACATCAGTTGCCGGCGGCGCGATGGCTTGCACGGTAACGTTGAGGGGCATGTCTCCACCGTTTTTCAGAATGGCTTTGTCGAACACGATCCCCAGCGAAGAGAAAGAGTCACCTTTCTCGCGAGCCGAAGCTTGCGTTACATGGCCACGGATGATGGTGTTCGCAGGAATCACGGTTCTGCCGTCTTCTTTGGTGGAATCAATCGTGCGCGCCGTCACTTCATCGCCCTTTTTCAGCTTGTTGGAGTCCACCGTTTTCGTCAGGTTCGCGCTGATGGTCGCGCCGTCGGTTAGTGGTCCGTTTACAGAGCTACGCTCGGATTCTGTTGCTCGGTTGCTGGCCACCAGGTCTTTATCTGACTGCGCCGCTCCAATTCCGGCAAACAGAAATCCACTCAATATTGTTAGTGCCAATCGCCTCATACCAGATTTCTCCTAGCACCGCCTTGCGATTCGATGGGCTGGAGAACCCGCGCTGGGGTTGCTTCACATTGCACGCGGCTTGCCAAATTTGTTTTTGCGAGCCGGCAAGCACTTAGCAGTTCGCGAATTTCCTTCGTCCCGCCAAGTGGCGCAAAACGCTATAGCGCCAGAAAATTATTACCTCAAGTGCCCGCTCTTAAGATTTCGGTTTCTCGTTTGCGCTGGCTATGCCGCGCGTGACCAGCAACATCTGCGTGCCTCCATCCAAGTGCAGGTCTTTCGCGTTTGAAGTGATCATTGCGGATTCCTGCGCCGCCGGGCTGTTCTCCAATGCAATTCCCGGCAATCCAAACACGCCCTTGCTATTCGCGGTTAGCTGGCCCTGGGCATTCAATCCGCCCACTGCTCCAGGGCTTGCCGCAACCGCCGGCGCGTTCGACGTGTTGGAGGTAGCACCATAGCTATTCGGCAACGCATTGGGATTTGTTTGTGCCGGTTGCGTTCCCATCGCTCCGCGATTCATGCCCGATGACGGCACGCCGCCCATCGTATCCATATTCAAGTTCGAACCGTTTTGCGAGGTTGCCTCGCTTTGCGGCAACGCCATCGCCCGTAGAGAGACATTTATGGGAATGGTTTCTCCATGCTTCAAAACTGCTTTGTCGAAAACGATGCTCACCGATGAGTTAGCCGCCCCCTTGGCGCGAGCGGAAGCCTCTGTCACACGCCCCTCCAACTTGGCACCCTCGGGCATGATGATTTTTCCGTTGTTCTCCGTGTTCTGAGTGACGCGAGCGGTGATCGGCTCTCCCGGTTTCGCTTTCTTCGCATCCAGCGACTTTTCTAACGTTGCTTGGATGGGGGCGCCTGCCGGTAATACTGCTGCATTTGCCTGCGCCGCCGGTGCGTTGGCCGCGGGTGTTTGTGCCATCGCCGCGGCGGTCCCAGCGCACAAAATTCCTGCCGCGAGCAAAATTGCTGATCGATTCATTATTGCGAACCTCCTATTGTCCGTGGGCTGGCTGTGCCCCCCTGTAGTTGAACTGCAGCGCGGGGACGCGGACAAAACGATATCAATGTCACTAGATTAGACGCGCCTGCGAGGACACCCGTTCCTGCCCAAATCCACTGCTTTTATACAGACATATGGGGATCGACTCAGGCAATCACGGTACGATTCCGAGCGTTTTTCCAACCTCGGCGAGGGTATCCGCCGCCTTCAGCAGGTGTTCCCGTTTATGCGCCGCGCTGACGATGGCGCGCAATCGCGCTTTTCCCTCCGCCACTGTGGGGTAACCCACCGCGGGCGCAAACACTCCCGCGTCAAAGAGTTTGCGCGAAAATTCGAAAGCTTTCGCCGCATCGCCTACGTGAATCGGAATAATCGGTGTTTCGCTGGCTTTGAACTGGAAGCCACGCTTCTTCAATTCGCGCTTAAAGAATTTTGTATTTGCCCACAGCTTCTTCACCAGCTTTTCGCCTTCTTCCGAATCCAACAGCCGGAACGCCGCCTGGCATGCGGCCGCCGTGGCGGGCGGGTGCGACGTGGAAAACAGAAATGGCCGCGCGCGCAGATACAGAAAGTCGATCAGATCGCGCGATCCACACACATAGCCGCCCATCGAACCAATGGCCTTGCTTAACGTCCCCACCTGGATGTGCACGCGCCCGTGGCACTGGAAATGATCCACGGAGCCACGCCCGCCTTTACCCAGCACGCCGCTGGCGTGGGCATCGTCGACCATCATGATGCAGCCGTATTTTTCAGCCAGATCGCAGAGCTGGGGCAAGGGCGCAATGTCTCCGTCCATCGAGAACACCCCATCGCTAATAATCAGCTTCTTGCCCGGAAAGCTGGTGTGTTCTTCGAGGATGTGTTCGCAATCCTGCACATCCTTGTGCTTGAATACCTTGATGGTCGCTTTGGAAAGCCGCGCTCCGTCGATAATCGACGCGTGGTTTAGTTCGTCGCTGACGATCAAATCGTCTTTCCCCAAGACTGCGGAAACCGTTCCGGCATTCGCAGTGAAACCCGACTGAAACACGACGCAAGCTTCGGCGTGCTTGAACTGGGCGATCTGTTGTTCCAGTTCCATGTGAAGCTTCATGGTTCCGGCGATGGTGCGCACCGCGCCTGCGCCCACTCCCAGCTTGCGCACCGCTTCAATCGACGCCTTGCGCAGCGCCCGGTGCGAGGTCAGACCCAAGTAATTATTCGAAGCTAGATTGATTACTTCCCGGCCGTCAAAGATACAGACGGGTTTTTGCTCGCCCTCCAGCACCCTCAGCTTCGGGGCCACGCCTTTTGCCCGCAAATCCTGCAATGTTTCGCTTACATACTGCAGTGGATTCTGTTTTATGGTTTGCGTTCCGGATTCAGTCATGTGCTTGCTCCCAATTCCTATCTTTCAAACTCCATGCGCGCTGGGCTGTGTGGCAGGGCTCGTTCACTTTTGGATGCCGTTCGGGTACATCAGGATCTTTCCTGCCAACCCGCTTTGTAGTTTGCCGAACGCCCCCTCGAAATTCTCCAGTTCCATGCGCTCGCCAAAAAGCGGATCCAGATTCAGGCGTCCCGCCTTCAGCAGAGCCGTCATCTGCACCCAGGTTTCATACATGCGGCGGCCGTAAATGCCTTGCACCGTCGCGCCCTTGAAAATAACATCCTGCACCAAATCCAGCGGAACGTTTTCCGTGGGAATCCCGAGCAGCGAAGCCCTTCCGCCCGCTCGCAACGCCTTAAAGCCTTGCTGGATGGCCGCGGGGTTCCCGCTCATTTCCAGCAGCACGTCCACCCCGGTTCCGCCGGTGGCCCCCAGAATTTTCTTTACCGGATCTTCCGTGGCCGGATTCAACACAAAATCCGCGCCCATTTCCTTGGCCAGCTTGCGCCGGTGTTCGTTCGTCTCCGTGGCAAACACCGTGGAGCTTCCGCACGCTTTGGCCAGCACAATGGACATCAATCCAATCGGACCGCAGCCGGTTACCAGCGCCGTTTGTCCCGCGATCGCTCCGGCCAGCACGGTGTGTACCGCGTTGCCCAAAGGATCGAGAATGGCCGCGTAGTGCTCGGGAATCGCCGGGTCCAGCTTCCAGATATTCGTTGCCGGAATTTTCACAAATTCCGCAAACGCCCCGTCAATATCGATACCGATAATTCGCACATTCTGGCAGATGTGCGCCTGGCCCAGCCGGCACTGGTGACAATGCCCGCAGTTCAGGTGCATCTCCGCGCTGACGAAGTCCCCGGAGCGCACTACGGTCACTTCTTCGCCGACACGCTCCACTACGCCACAAAATTCGTGCCCCAAGGTCACCGGTGGCTTGATGCGCCCTTGTGACCACCGGTCCCATCCATAAATATGCAGGTCCGTCCCGCAAATCGACGTCGCTTTTACACGCACCAACACGTCCGTCGGGCCTATCGACGGCACCGTTGTTTTCTCAATCTGCAGACCTTTTCCCGCTTGCGTCTTCCGCAAAGCCTTCATAGTCGCAGGCATTCAGGTAGGCTCCTTGCTCAGGCAGGTACGAATTGTGCAGATATCAATGCTAGCACAGACGCTCAGGGCTCCACAGCGCAGCCATCACGCTGGGTCGGTGCAATGGCCACATCCGCGCTACGACTTCTTCTTCACGCGCATTCCTTCCATCGGCTCTTTCTTGTTCAATTTCGCTGCGGACTGGATCAGCTTCGTCAATGCAGGTTTGCGTAAATCTTCCATGGCTTGCAGCTTCACGTGCCGCAAATTCTTGCCGGTGCCTTCGAGCAACTTCGCGGGATCCGGCACCGAAGTGCCCCGAAGAAAGCCAAAAGTGACGTGATGTTTGCCAATCGAAAAGAAACACATCGGCCCATTCGACTCGAACGTGGGAATTTTCCACGGATTCACACTTTCTTTTATGCCGGGCACGGTTTTCTTCATCAGCGAGCGCAATGCCGTTGCCAGGCGCCCCAATTCCTCATCCTTGCCTGCCACGTAGGCATCGATCCACTCTTTTCCGTTGACGATGGCTTTCATCTTTCTCTCCGTAAGGCAACCTTTGTTGCCTGCATTCTATGCCGAATAGCCTCCAAACCTCACGTCGTGTGCCATTCCCGCATCCAACCCGGTGTAAGATTACATCCCCTGCCGACGTATCATGAATTGAGCCTATGCCGCAGACACAACCCGCCGTCCAGTTGGAGCACATTTCCCGCCATTACCAAATGGGGGAAACCTGCGTTCGCGCTGTCGACGACGTTTCCCTCTCCGTCGCTTCCGGCGAATATCTGGCCCTCCTGGGTTCGTCCGGGTCCGGAAAATCTACGCTCCTGAACCTCATGGCCGGTTTGGACCTGCCCACCTCCGGTTCCATTCTCGCCAACGGTAAGAATTTAGCGGAGCTTTCTCCGCTCGAACTGGCGCGCTACCGCCGCGACACCATCGGCATGATTTTCCAGTCCTTCAATCTGCTTCCGCGCATGACCCTGGAGGAAAATATCGAGCTTCCCTTGCGCCTCGCGGAAGTGGATCGCTCCGAGCGCCCCAGTCGCGTGCGCGAAGCCCTCGAACGCGTGCGCCTGACGCATCGCGTTGGGCATCGTCCCGCAGAATTATCGGGAGGCGAACAACAACGTGTGGCCATCGCGCGCGCGCTCGTCAATCGCCCCAAAATTCTGTTGGCTGACGAGCCCACGGGCAATCTCGACTCCGCCACCGGCGAAACCATCCTTGCGTTGCTGCGCGAACTGCAAAACCACCTCGGTATGACCATTGTCATGGTTACCCATGAGCGCCCGCTCGCCGAGCGCTTCGCCGATCGCTTGGCCACTATGGGAGACGGCAAGTTGCTCAACCTCACCCCTTCCACGCATGGTGCCGTTCAATGAAGACACGGGATTTGACCGATCTGGCTCTTCGCAACCTGCGCGAGGCCATGCTGCGCAATGCGCTCACGACGCTCGGCGTGGCTGTTGGTGTTGCGTCGCTCGTCGCCATGCTCTCGCTCGGTGTGGGTCTGCAACAGCTCGCCTCTAAACGTCTCTCGCAGAGCGGCCTGTTCGACACTATCCTGGTCACCCCCAAAAACAATTTCCGCATGGGCCGGCCGCAACGCGAAACTGTGTCCGACACCCCACCTCGACCGCTCGACGAAGAGGCCCGCCACGAACTGGAAAAACTTCCCAACGTGATCGAGGTTTACCCGCAGATTCGCTTTTACACCGAAGTGCGGTTCAACGATAAGCCGCATTCCACGGTGGTCGCGGGCCTGCCGGAGTCTTCGCAAAATTCCGGCGCATTTGATGGCATGCAGGGCCACTTCTTCACTTCGCCGAGTGCGGACGAAGCTATTCTGCAAATCGAATTCGCCAAAGATCTTTCTACGAATCCTTCATCGCTCATCGGCCAGGACCTCATCCTGCGTTACGCAGAACGCCAGGCACTTCCCGCCACCGCGAGCGACAACTCCGGCGACGGCGGCGATGCTGGCTTTTCTGTGGTGCCCAAAGAGCTGCACCTGAAAATCATCGGCATCGTGGAAACGGAGCCCGCTGCTGGCTATGGTGGCGTAGGTAATGCTCGCCTGCTGATTCCCTTGGCGACGGCTTCCACACTGCGCGCGGCCCAGGTGAACGACCTGCGCGATATCGTGCGCGGCAGCAACGCGAACAAAGCTGTTTACGGTTCCTTATCCGTTCGCGCTAAATCGCCGTCGTATGTCGAAGCGCTCGAAGCGTCCATCAAGAATCTCGGCTTCAATGCCTTTTCGCTGCTGGACGCCTCCAAATCCCTGCGCACTTTCTTTTCTGTCTTTGATCTTCTGCTCGGAATTTTTGGCAGTCTCGCGCTGGCGGTGGCCACGCTCGGCATCGTCAATACGCTGGTCATGGCTATTCTCGAGCGCCGCCGCGAAATTGGCGTGTTGAAGGCGCTGGGAGCCGCGGATTCCGATGTGCAACAACTCTTTTTCGTGGAAGCCGGCGTTATGGGCATCCTCGGGGGCATTTTCGGCGTAGCCTTTGGCTGGCTGCTCGGGCGGGCGATTTCGTTTGGCACCAATGTTTATCTCAAGCGGCAAAATCTCAATCCCATCGAACTTTCTTCCGTGCCGTGGTGGCTGGTGATTCTCGCACTCATCTTTGCGGTGGTTGTCAGTTTGCTCGCTGGCCTTTATCCTGCTTCCCGTGCCGCGAAACTCAATCCGGTTGATGCTCTCCGCTACGAGTAAAGCGCGGCTTGCCGCTCTGTTCGTTTTCGTCTTTGCGACTGCCAATTTAGCCTCCGCTGCCACAGGACGCGTCGAATGCAACCGCCTATCGAGCAAAATCTTGGCCCGGCCAGTTCGTTACTGCGTCGTGCTTCCGCCTTCCTTTGACGCCGATAAGGCTCGTCAATTCCCGATCCTCTATTTCCTCCACGGCCTGGGCGACAATGAACAATTTTTTGTACACTCCGGCGCGTGGAATCTCACCGAGGATATGTGGGGAAAAGGCCAGCTCAAGGAATTTTTGATTGCCACTCCCGACGCAGACGCGAGTTTCTACATCAACTCTAAAGACGGCAAGGACCGCTACGAAGATTTTCTGCTCCGGGAATTTTTCCCGGCCATCGAAAAAAAGTTTCGTGTGGCCCCGGGCCGCGACCATCGCGCCGTTGCGGGCATTTCCATGGGCGGCTACGGCGCACTGCGTCTGGCATTCCGCCATCCACAACTGTTCGTTTCTGCCAGCGCGCATAGCGCCGCGCTGATCGAAAAGCTGCCGGCCTTTGTGGGCGCTAATCCCGACTCGCCTCGCGCCCGCATACTCGGCGCCGTCTTTGGGAATCCGCCCGATCCCGCTTTCTGGGATCGCAACAGTCCCCTCACCCTGGCGCGCACGGCAAATCTCGCCGGCTTAAAGATCTATTTCGACTGTGGCGACGAGGATGATTATGGCTTCGAGGCCGGCGCCACCGCGCTCGACAAAATTCTCACCGCGCGTCACATTGCGCACGAGTTTCATATTTATCCTGGGCGGCACGACGCCGTATATTTCGCCGAACATCTGCCGGCCTCCTTGCTTTTTGCGTCGCACAACTTTCCCGCTGCCCATTGATCCGCTGCGTTCCGTTATAGAATAAAGATTCGTCTGTTGGCCGGCCAAAAATGGGGGCGCTATGCGCAGGGTTGGGTGGCTATTTCTCTCGTTGTTTTTTGGATTTGCCGCAGCCGCGCACGGGCAGCAAAAGCCTGCCGAAAAGCCTGCCGAAAAGCCTGCGGTTTCACCGATGGCCCCGACCTCCGGCGCGCGCATGGAATTCCTGGATGAAGTTTCCTACTACGAACAGCGCTTCCAGCGTTTGGCCGATGCGGTTCCCGCCGAGAAATACAACTGGAGGCCGGTAGAAGGAGTCCGCAACGTCGGCGAAGTTTATATGCACGTGGTCACCACAAACTATGCCTTTGCCAAGATGCTGGGGACGCCGCCTCCCGCTGGGTATGACCCCAAGGCTCTGCTGGCGTCCTCGAATGACAAGGCTAAGGTGCTGCAGGACCTCAAGGATTCGTTTGCCTATTTCCGCGGCGCCATCCTCTCGATTAAAGACTCCGAACTCGACAAACAAATCAAAACGCCGCGCGGCGAAACCACCATTCGCGGTTCCTTCTTCCTGATTTCGGGCCATTACGGCGAGCACCTCGGCCAGTCCGTCGCCTACGCGCGTTCTATCGGCATCGTTCCGCCCTGGACCGAAGAGCGCCTGCGCCAAGAATCCGAAAAGTCCAAACCCTGATCCCCTGGGTTATGGCTTCCAGCAGTTGCACCGCCTTTCCGCACGACCGTCTTTGCCGTATTATCTCTGGGCCCATTAGCCTGAAACCTCGGTGGCATTCGGGGTAACCATGGAGAAAGTCACGGGAATTGGCGGCGTCTTCTTTCGTGCGCGCCGCCCCAAGGAACTATCAGAGTGGTATCGCGAGCATCTCGGAATCGATGTTGTTCCAGAGAACTATGAGGTTCGTCCTTGGCAGCAGCAAGCCGGGCCGACCGTGCTGGCGCCCTTTCCGGACGACACCACGTATTTCGGCGACGGCGGCCAACAATGGATGATCAATTTTCGCGTGGCGCATCTCGACAGCATGGTCACGCAACTGCATGCGGCGGGGATTTCAGTGGAAATCGACCCGGAACATTATCCCAACGGCCGCTTTGCTCGCCTCTATGATCCTGAAGGAAATGCCATTGAACTGTGGGAGCCTGCGGGCCGTGACCATATCGAGTGGGATCACGCCAAAAAATAAATATCCGGCTGATCCACCACCCCCGAAGCCTCCTGCGAACTCGGCACATTGGGAGAAAACACAAAACCGCGCGCCTTGGCTAAATCGGTCACCTCAAAGAAGAGAAACACTTCGTTCGGCTCGTACAGATTGCGCAACACTTTTTCGATCCGCAAACCGGACTGGCGCTGCGCATCTTTGTGCGAATCGAAGACGCGTTTCCACTCCTGAAACTCCTTTACCTTGTGACGTACCAACAGGTAGCCCATCCCATCCTCCGTGCTTTGCCGTGCGCTCGCCTGAACCCGCCCCTTAACCGGCAACCATACGCCCGGCGGCACGATTGCGCAATGCCCGCCCTTATGCCCGCCCTTATCTATAGCTGGCGTTCCATAGAAGGTGACAGCGCCATTGGAAAAACAGTTGTGCTGCGCGGCAGAGGGCTACAATTCAGTTAGAGCTTTTTCCGTTAGTCGCTCCAGGTCGGGCCCCATGAGCGTCGATTTCAAATCTGTGGATCCCAAACAAGCGTGGCAAAACGTTCTGGAGCGCTTGTATCACGAGGACCACATCCTC
Source organism: Candidatus Sulfotelmatobacter sp. (assembly GCA_035524015.1). Lineage (GTDB taxonomy): Bacteria > Acidobacteriota > Terriglobia > Acidiferrales > UBA7541 > Acidiferrum. Next base: position 49,613 of record DATKPS010000148.1, on the reverse strand, counting down.
TACGCGCGCATGAACAATTTTTCCACCGTGCAAGCCTTCCTGGCTACCGCTCTAGCTTTTACCACTTCGGCGACAACCACGGCCCTCAACATCAGCCTCATCGTGTCTCTGTTCGGCTTGGCGCTTTCCCTCTTTTACATTTCGCTTGGCTTTCGCGGAGTGCGGGTAATCCAATTTTGGCGCGCTTATCTGCGTCTGCTCGAGTCCATACCCGGTGTCACCTCCATCGACTCGCACCTCTTCGAGTTTTATCGCCTGGGCCACCATCGCAGTCTCGACGAAACCGAACTGCCCCTGGCTGCGGGGCTGGCCATCAAGATCGATACCTCGTGGTGGGCGCGCCGTTCCGTGCACGATCAATTTCCCTGGTACCTTCCAGGCTTTTCCGGAACGATGTTCATCGCCGTGGGCATCCCCATGCTGACCACCACATTCTGGGTATTGGTACTCTACGCGTTGTTCTATCCGCACAAGGACATGCGCTGGTTTATTCTCGCGTTAGCGGGAAGTCTCGTGCTGATTTTCCTGCTGCATCTCCTGGCGGGGCGCCTGGTGCCTGCTCCCATTCGCGAAGGCCAGGTGCCCTCCATCATCGAATAGCAATCGCTTCGAAGGTCGGCGCCGCAACGGCGGAATCGGCACGCTCACGCAAATCGCTCTCGATTGTTGGTATCATGTGCCGTTTGCAGGGACGGAGGGCGGATGGGTTTCAGCCAGCGGCTGCATGAGGTCAGGACCGGCTTTGAACGTTCTTTCTGGGTCGCCAACATCAGCGAGTTATTCGAGCGCCTTTCCTACTACGCGGCGTTCGCGTCGTTGGCGCGCTACCTGCACGAAACTCTCAGTTTTCCCCTGGAACGTGCCGCCAATCTCGCGGCATTATTCGGCGGCTTGGTTTGGTTCCTGGCGATTTTTGGCGGCGCCATCGCGGACCGGCTGGGTTTTCGGCGCGCGCTTTCCGCAGCTTATTTGATTCTGGCCTGCTCGTATTTTCTGCTTGGGTCACTCGGCAGCTCCTGGCTCTCCCCCGTTCGCGCCGCCGTGCCGCTAGTCGTGTTGGTCACTTTAGTTTTGATGTTACCGGCTCTGGGAATCGCGCTGGTCAAACCCAGCGTGGTCGGCACCACCGCGCGGGCCTCCAATGAAAATGTGCGTTCGATTGGCTACTCGATTTACTACACGCTGGTGAACATAGGGGGGGCGCTGGGGCCATTCGTGGCTTCCACAGTACATCGCAATCTCAGCGTGGAAAATGTGTTCCGAGTCTCTGCGTTCAGCGTGTTCCTGATGTTCTTCGCGGTGTTGCTATTTTTCCGCGAGCCACGTAAATCCGGAGACGCCGCCACCGAAAGCCTCGGGGTCACTCTCCGGAATTTCCTGCAAGTTCTCGGCAATCCGAAGTTTATGCTGTTTCTGCTGATCTTTTCCGGCTATTGGATCGTGTATTGGCAGGAATTCGTTACCCTGCCGATCTACGTTCACGATTACGTGAACGGAAAAGCAGATACCGAGAGAATGCTCTCGACTGGCCCACTCATCGTGATTGCCTTTACCGTGCTCTTCAGTGCGCTCACGCAGAAAATGGCCGCATTTCGAGCCGTCGTTCTCGGAACGTTGATCTCCATGCTTGGGTTCGCTGTGCTGGCGCTGGGAGGAAGCGTGCCTGCGGTCTACGGCACGCTGGTGGTCATTGCGGTCGGCGAATTGATTCAGCAGCCCCGCTATTACGACTACATTTCGCGGTTGGCGCCGGCGGGACAGCAGGGCACCTACATGGGATTCGCGTTTCTGCCGCTGGGCATCGGCGCCTTTGCTTCCGGCCCCATCGGGGGCATGTTGTTACACCATTTCGGGGAAGTGCAGCATCGGCCGCAGCTCTTTTTGTGGGCGCTCACCGCCATCGGCTTGGCTACAACGCTTTTGCTGTGGGTCTACGATCGCGTCGTGAAACCGTCCGCGGGCAAACCCGGAGAGTGAGATTTTGGTTTTATCTGATTACTGATTACCGGTTAGTGGTATTCGCGCTCAATTCACCATGCGCCGCAAAGATTCCAGCGCTTGCCGCGCCAACGAATAGCGCGGCTCGATGTTCAGCGCTTCTTGGAAGCAACGCATCGCTTGCCCGTACATTTCCTTCCCCAGATACGCGCGGCCCAGGTTGTAGTGCGGGAAATGCCGCGGTTCATAGCGGCGCGCTTCAACCGCCTGTTGCAACCAGGGGATGGCTTCATCGAACTGGCCTAATTCAATCAGGTACGCGCCAATGTCATTGTAGGGATTGCCAAAATCAGGATCGATTTCGATGGCCCGTTTGCATTCCGCTATAGCATCCAGTAATTTGCCTTGGAAGTGATAGGTCCATCCCAAAAAGGTGTGCGCCTCGGCCGTCGGATGTAAATCCAGAGAAGATTGATACAGTTCCACCGCCCGGTCGTAATCGCCTTCCATCTGCGCTTGGTAGGCGTCTTGCAACACCTCCCAGGCGCGAGTCAGCGTCTCCTGATTCATACCGTCATTGTGGAGGGGAGAAGCGCGCAAGGTCAAAGGTACGAAAGTTCTATCTGTGCAAAAGCGCAACCTGTCCCTTCTGACGGGGGTGCAGTGGAAATTGGGACAGAGAATAGCGACAATAAAAGCGAGCAAGACACGCACTCACGGGAAGATTGGGGGAAAAAGTGAATCGCATTTTGCAGGCAGTTGGTTTGACCTTACTCTGTGGCGCTTTCGCGGTTACTGGCGCGCTTCTGGCCCAAGAAAGCGGCAAGAAATCCACCGGAAACTCCGCTGCCGTGGCTCGCGGTAAATCGCTGTTTCAGCAGAAATGCTCGATTTGCCACTACGACAACAGCGATCAGAAGAAGATCGGGCCGGGACTCAAGGGTATTTCCAAGCGCGGCACTTTCACGGTAAATGGAAACAAAATCACCGACGAAAGCCTGAAAACGTGGATTGAGAATGGCGATCAACTAATGCCGCCGTTCAAAGATGTGCTGGAACCAGCGCAAATTAAAGATGTAATCGCCTACGTTAGAACTCTCTAACCCCCCCCTTTTCGATCTCGAAAGAGGAACCCCCGGTCACCTGAGCATCTCAGGCGGCCGGGGGTTCTAATTTTCTTTCCTCCCGGGCTGGGAAGAAAAACTACTTCAGAACGGCATCCTTCAGGACCTTGGCCGGACGGAGACGAACCACAGTCTTGGCCTTGATCTTGATCTGTTCGCCGGTCTGAGGATTGCGACCGATACGCGCCTTGCGATGAGCTTTCACCACACGGCCGATTCCAGGAATCACGAACTTGCCAGCCGCGCCCTTGGCTTCCTTCACCGCGAGCTTGTGCAGTTCTTCAAAGAAAGTCGCCACGGTCTTCTTCGACGTGCCCACCTTCTCGGCGATGTGTGCAACGATTTTGGTCTTGCTCAGTGGCTTAGCTGCCATTTAGTCTGCTTATCCTCCTAAGTTGTCTATCCACCCCGAACAAACGAGGTCAGCCACGAGCGAAAAACCCCTATTTTTCAGTGAAAAACTCGGGCCGCATGGAACTATAGCGAACGCAGATACCGAACGCAAGTGCGAAACCGCAAAAATACGGGGAAAAACGCGTTTTCTTTCTGGGACATGTGCAAAACTCTAGGTTTCATGCGGGTTGCCGCGTCTGAGCGACGGAGTTGTCGCGCATCTTCGCCGTGCTATCCTTGCTAATCCCAAATGAATCAAGGAGAAGAGTTTATGAGCGCCGCGTGGAATGCGAAAGAAATCGAGCAGCAAATCGCCGTAGTGACGAAGCCCGCCCGCACGCCGGTGGCCGTCACATTCTTAGACGAAGCACCCTCGCATGTGCAGAAATTCGATGGCACCGAACCTTCCAGCTGTAGCTTCTGGCGCTTGGCCGCCGCGGGTCGCACGTTCTACACCTTACCGGAGAATCACTTCAATTGCGCCGTCGGAGCCTACACCCACAACATACCGTTGTCCGCAGAGCGCGAGAAGGAAACCGAACAAACACTGAAAATGATGTTTGATCTCGGCTATGTGAAACCAGAGGAAGTGCCGCAAATTCCCCGCTTGCCCAAAACGCCAAAGGCTATCCTGTATACACCCCTGGGCGAATCCGCTGGCGTTCCCGATGTGGTGCTCTTTGCGCTGCGACCGGCCGGAGCGATGCTTCTCCAAGAGGCCGCCAATCGCGCTGGTATGAGTAGCGGTGCCCCCGCGCTGGGCCGGCCTACGTGCATGGCCCTGCCGGCCTCATTGCAACATGGCGCGATCACCAGCTTGGGCTGCATCGGCAACCGCGTCTACACTGGTCTAGGGGAAGATGAACTATATGTCGTGCTGCGCGGCAAGGATCTAACTGCGATGGTGGAGGCGCTGAAGGTCATCGGTGGTGCCAATTCGGCACTCCAGGATTATGCTCAGGGTCGCCGCCAGCAGCTCGCCACACTGTAAGAAAATTCGACGGCGCAAATCGGATAGAACGCACTCCAAAAAACCCCGAAAATCGCCCTGCCGGACATTTCCGGCGAGGTGATGAATGATTCCCTTTCGCGTAGTACCTATACCGACCGCCGTCGCGCAGTCTGTTCGTGAAACCGGCAAAGCTCCCGTGTACGGCTTCCCGGCACACAAAGAAATCGCAACTGGACGTGCTCCCTGCCGCCATTGTTTGCGGCTGATCCGCGTGCAGGAAGAAGAATTACTCCTATTTACCTATGATCCGTTTCGGGAGTTGGGCGAGGCGCCGCTGCCCGGCCCGGTCTATATTCACGCCGACAAATGCGAGTTGGGCGACGGCCATGATTCGTTTCCCGAAGAGTATCGCGGCCGGTCGCTGACATTGATCGCGTACGGCGACGAGCGCAAACAGCTGCACGAGAAGCGAGTGTCGGCGGGAAACGAGGATGCCGAAGCGGAGAACCTCTTTGCCGATGCCGCGGTCCGGTACATTCACGTGCGCAGCACAGAAGCCGGCTGCTACCTGTTCCGCCTCGAACGAGGCACCAACCAGTAGCACAGGGTTCAGCCTGTCAGGCTCGTGTCAGGTGCACTCATCGACAGAATCTTGGGCATCCTCTATCCCAATCCCGTCTACGCAAACACGCTGTGGTAGCAGGCTGACGAGACACGCAGGAAGACCGCTAGCTGGCGGGAGCACGGCCCCCGTCGAACGTTGGTGCTTGAGCAAGCGTGAGAGAACGGGAGGCGTGCGGACCCGCCGCACTCCGCAAGGAACGGTTAGAGATTCGCGAGGCCTTCGTACAAGTGCGCGATTGCTTTGATCCCGCCGTAGTAATTGTCCAGAGACAGATGCTCGTCCGGCGCGTGCGCGTTTTCGTCTGGCAGGCCAAAGCCGATCAACACGCAGGGCACCTTAAACGTGTCGTACATTTGCGTCACGAAGGGGATAGACCCGCCTTCGCGAATGAATACCGCCTTCTTTCCAAAACCCTTCTGCAGCGCTGCCTGAGCCACATGGAAAATCGGGTCATGATAGGGAGCAACCCACGGTTTGCCCATACTGAGCGTCTCGAATTTCATGCTGACCGTTTTCGGCAGTAGCTTGCGGATGTGTTGTTCCACCAGCTTGGCGATTTTCTTTGGGTTTTGGCTGGGGACCAGGCGCGTCGAGAACTTCGCATACGCTTTCGACGGAATCACCGTCTTGGCTCCTTCGCCCTGGTATCCGCCCCAAATCCCGTTGGGCTCCAGCGTGGGCCTGATCCACAAGCGTTCCACCGTGGTGAACCCTTTTTCTCCAAAGTACCCAGGTGCACCCACAGCGCGCTCGAAATCTTTCTTTTTCCACGGCAGGGCGTTCAGCGCCTTGCGTTCCGCCGCGGGAATCCGGTCGACATCGTCGTAGAAGCCCGGGACCGCTACGCGGAAATTCTTGTCGTGCAACTGGGCAAACAGTTCCGTCAACACCGTAAGCGGGTTCGGCACGGCTCCACCATAAACGCCGGAATGGAGGTCGCGGCCCGGTCCGGTAATTTCGATCTGGTAATAGTTCAGCCCGCGCAGGCCGTAGGTGATCGAGGGAACGTCCTTGCTCAGCATGGCGGTGTCGGAAACCACCAGGGCATCGGCCTTCAGTTTCTCTTTGTTGGCCTGCACATGGTCCCACAGGCTGACGCTGCCGACTTCTTCTTCTCCCTCGATGAGCACCTTAATATTGACGGGGAATTTGCCGTTGAGCTGATGCAGTGATTCAAGCGCTTTCAAGTGGATGTGCACTTGCCCCTTATCGTCCGCGGTACCGCGCCCATAAATGTTGCCGTTGCGCGTTTGCGGTTCAAACGCCGGCGAGGTCCAAAGTTCAAGCGGCTCGGCCGGCTGCACATCGTAGTGGCCATAAAAAAGGATGGTGGGTTGGCCCGGCGCCTCGAGCGACTCCGCGTAAACCAGCGGATGCAGATTGGTCGGTACGATTTCGACGGTCTGGAATCCCGCACTCCGCAGGTGGTCGCTCACCCATTTTGCCGCCCGCTCGATATCTGCTTTGTGTTCCGTCTTCGCGCTGATCGACGGGATGCGCAGAAACTCGCACAGTTCCGTAAGGTGCTGTTCGCGCCGACCTTCGATGAATTCAGTAAGGTTCATATAAGGCCCTCAGGCACAACAAATCTGTTACGAAATAAAGTACTTTTATAATTTCCTAGAAAGCAGCGCCGGAAATGGAGTGCAGCGTCTGGCTGGGTGCCCGTCACCGCTGCTTTCATTCTACGACCTGCCCGTACCTAGCACAACCCGTAGTCACCGCCACAACCCCACTTGCAAGCTGCGAACACCTGTCCGAAAGGGCAATTGACCCACTTTGCCCACAAGGCGAACATGGCCCCATGGTCGATCTGGCGCAAATTTCGCAACGCCGCAGCCAGCGCGTCTTTCATAAGATGCGCTTGCAGGCCCTTGGTCGCAGCCATGAAGGCCGCAAGTTTCGGGAAATCTGCGAAACCCTGGTGGTGAGCGCCCACGGCGGGCTATTGAACCTTCGCCATGAAGTCGATAACGGAGAAATCCTGGTCCTGGTGAATCCGGAAACGCAGGAAGAGCAGGAATGCCGGATTGTGTATCTGGGCGACACCGGCAACCGTGGCACCCGCGTGGGCGTGGAGTTTCTGACCCCGGCGCCTCATTTCTGGGGCATTGATTTCGAAGCGGCTCCCCGCAACGGGCCCGGCTCCGAAACCGCCCACTGATTTGCCTTCCCCCTAGTTCCACCCTCCGCCCAGCGCTTGATAGAGCTGCACTAAAGAGATCAGTTCGTTTCCTTGTGCTTGGGCGAGGTTCAGTTCCGCCGAAAAGGCATTGGTTTCGTTGGTTAACACTTCCAGATAATCGGTCGCGCCGGCTTTAAAGCGAACCTGCGAAAGGTGCGCCGCATCTCGCGCGGAATCGACCAACTGCTGCTGTTGCATCCGGTACTCGCGATATTTTTGATAGCCAATCAGCGCGTTGGAAACATCGCGGAAGGCGCCTTGAATGGTTTGCTGGTAAGTCAGCACCAGTTGGTCCCGCTGCGCTTCCGCCAACTGCACGCCGGATTTCAGCCGCCCGCCCTCGAAAATCGGCTGGGCGAAGCTTCCGACCAAAGTCCATACGCCCTGCGGCCCGGTAAACAGGTCGGTCAGTTTCGGACTTTCATACCCGGCGGTGCCCGTTAGCGAAATCTGCGGGAAATACATGGAGCGCGCTACGCCGATTTGGGCATTCGCAGCCACCAGGTTTTCTTCCGCTTCGCGAATATCAGGACGCCGCTCCAGCAGCGCCGAAGGCAACCCCACCGGCACTTCCGGAGAGTGCGGCTGTTCGGTGAGTTGCAATCCGCGGGGCACATCGCCTGGGTTGTTTCCCAGCAAAATGCTGATAGCGTTCTCTTCCTGCTGGATCTGCCGCTCCAGATCCGGAATTTCCGCAGCCGCGGTGTACACCAGTTGCTCAGATTGCCGGACGTCGAGCAGCGAATTGATGCCGTGCTCTTCCAGCATTTTCGTCAATTGCAGCGAATCCTGACGAGAAGCCAGTGTGCGTTTGGAAATGTCTAGCTGCAGGTCCAATTGACGCAGCTGAAAGTAAGAGCTGGCCACATCCCCGACCAGGGTCGAGATCACCGCTTTCTGCGCCCATTCATTCGCTAGCAGAGTGGCCCGCGCCCCTTCGGTGGCCCGGCGGTAGCGGCCCCAAAAGTCGGGGCTCCAGGAAGCGGTGGCTGTCAGTTCGCCCAGCGTAAGTTCGTACGAAGGAATGGGCCCAATCGTGGGGTTACGCACGCTGGTTATATTTCCACCACCGGTGACCGTGGGAAATTGATCGGCGCGTGTAATGCCGAGTTGTGCCTGCGCCTGTAGCACCCGCGTGGCGGCAATGCGCACATCGTAGTTGTTTTGCAGCGCGGTGCGAATCAGGTTTTGCAGTTCTTTATCCTGAAAGACGTCCCACCATTTTTCGTCGCCGAGCGAAACAACCGTAGACCCGCCCGTAGTTGCTCCGGTGGAAGGTGCTGTCGCGGGCTGACCAGTTGATGGAGCTGGAGCGTTCGGGTCGCGAAAATTGGCGGGCACGTTTACTGGCGGCCGCTTGTAATTGGGCCCGACGGTGCATGCCGCCATAGAAAACAGTGTGGTTGCAATCAGGCTAATGGAAATGCCTTTGGAGAAACTCCAAACGGTATCGCGGCGCATCGGTGTTTTAGTCTCCATCGCGTTCTTGCATGGCGAACGCGGGGCTGACATCCGGTAGGTCGGGATGAAGCTTGCGGGTAGACCGGAAGAAAGAGAAGCGGTCCAGGACTTTTTCCTGGAATTCCTCCAGGTAGAGATAAATCGCCGGGGTAACAAACAGCGTGACGAACTGCGACACGATTAGCCCGCCGATGACCACGAGTCCCAGCGGCCGGCGCGAGGAACCATCCGCACCGTACCCCAACGCGATCGGCAACGCACCCAGCAACGCCGCCATGGTGGTCATCATGATCGGGCGAAACCGCTCCATGCTGGCCTCATGAATCGCGTGATCGTCCTGAATGCCCTGGCGAACACGCTGCTCCGCGAAGTCCACGATCATGATGCCGTTCTTCTTCACAATACCCATCAGCATGAACATGCCGATGTACGCGTACAAAGAAGCTTCCGAATGGAACAGCCACAGCGTGAACAACCCGCCAACCAGCGCCACCGGCAGCGACGAAAGCACCGTGATCGGGTGCAAATAGCTTTCGTACAGAATCGCCAGGATCACGTACATTACAAACACGGCCACAAACATCAGCACCACCAGATCTCGTGCCGTGTTTTGAAACGTCAGCGCTTCGCCCTGCAGGCTCCCGCGTACTCCCGGTGGCAGTAAATCCTTCGCGGACGTTTCCACAAAATTGGTGGCTTGCCCTACGGTGAAGCCCGGCTTCATGTTGAAAAACAAGGTAACGCTGGTGAATTGATTGATGTGATTCACCGCTTGCGGGCCAATCACCGTATGCCAGGTGGTGACCGCGTTCAGCGGAATCATGCGCATGCCGTCGTCGCTCTTGATGTACAACTTGCTCAAATCCTGCGGCTCAGCGCGCTCGTCGTCGGCCACTTCCAGAATTACCTGATACTGGTCGGTCGGCTTCTTGATCAGGTAGCTGTAATTCTGCGAGTACGCGTCGTGCAGCAAATTGAGGATGCGCGTCTCCGAAACGCCATAGAGCTTGGCCTGATCGCGCAGAATATCCACCTGCAGACTCGGCGTGTGATTGAACAAGTCGGAGTTCACGAACAGAAATCCGGGATACTCGTGCATCTTGGCGAGCATCTTGTTCGCGGCGTCGTAAACTTGATTGGGATTGATGCCGGAAATCGCGTAGGCAAACTGCCCCTGAATGTTGGCGGTGGCGCCGGTGCTGATTTCCAGGACCGGATTCGGCTGCAAAAAGACCAGCGCCCCCGGAACCGTCCCCATGATCCCACCCATCAGTTGCCCAGCTACCTGCGCGATCGGCGGGCGTTGCTTTGGGCCCTTCAAAAACGCGATCAGGAAGGCCTGGTTGGCAGGCAGGAATTGGCCATTGCCACTCATCGTGAATGTGGCGGCGACCGCCGGATTGGAATGCAGAATCTTCTCCGACGCCGTTTGAAACTGGTGCATCTGATCGGGCGACGATCCTTCCTGCGCTACCAGCACCCCGCGGATGAACGAACTGTCACCAACAGGCAAGAACGACTTCGGAACGGTATAGAACAAATAGCCGGTGCCCACAAAACAGACCAGCCAAATCAATACCGAAATCCAGCGATGCTTCAGGAAGAACCACAGTTGACGGCTATATACCTTCAGCACGCGATGCTCGATATCCGTGCTGATGCGCTCGACCCACGTCTTCTTCGAGCCGGGCCCGCGATCGGAAAGCAAGCGCGAAGTCATCAGTGGCGTCAACGTCAAGGAAACCAGTCCGCTGGCAAGAATCGAGATGACGATGGTGATCGAAAATTCACGGAAGATGCGGCCGACCAAGCCGCCCATGAATACCAACGGAATGAACACTGCGGCGAGTGAGAGCGTCATGGTCAGAATCGTGAAGCTGATTTCCTTCGCCGATTGCAGCGAGGCTTGCAGCGCGGGACGGCCCTCTTCCATCAAACGCACGGTGTTTTCCAGAAACACGATGGCGTCGTCCACCAAGAATCCAATCGCCAATGTCAGCGCCATCAGCGATAGGTTGTCCAGGCTATAGCCGAGCACGCCCATGGCGATGAACGTCAGCAACAACGAAAGCGGCAGGGCTACCGCAGGAATCAAGGTGTCCGTGGCCCGGCCAAGGAACAGAAAAATCACCATCACCACCAGGACAAACGCGATGTACAGCGTCGCTTGCACGTCCTTGATACTGCTCACGACGGTGGCCGAGCGATCGTAGATGGTGATCAGCCGGACCGAACTGGGCAATTGTTTCTCAATTTCGGGCAAAGCATCGCTCACCGACTTCGACACTTCCACCGCATTCGCGCCAGCCCGGCGGAACACCGCGACCACCGTCGTTGCGCCCGGGGTTGGATAACCTCGCGCCCAGAAGCGCATATCGATGCGCTCGTCCTGTACACTCTGCTTCACCGTCGCGACATCCTTCAGGTAAACAGGTGCGCCCCGATCTTGCCCGACGATCAGCTGGTCGTATTGCTCAGCGGTGCTCAGTTGCCCTTGCGGCTGCAGCAGGAAGGTGCGATGCGGCCCATCGAACTGGCCAGCGCCGGTATAGCTGGTGCCGTTCTTGATGGCCGTGGTGAGGTCGTCCAGCGTGATGTTGCGCATGGCCATCGTGGATGGATCGGCCTTGATGCGCACGGCGGACTGCGTGCCATAAACGGCTACTTGGCTGACGCCGGGGAGAATGCTGATGCGCTCGCCGACTTGGGTGTTCGCGTAGTCGTACAGCTGCCCTTGGGTGGCGGTGTCGCTGACCAACGCGATGTACTGAATGGGCTGATCGTTTGGATTCGTCTTGGTGAACGTGGGCGGGCTCGGCAAGTCAACCGGCAGCTGCCCGCTGGCGCGCGAAATCGCCGCTTGCACGTCGGTCGCGGCCCCGTCGAGACTCTTGTTCAAATCAAACTGCAGCACGAAGCTGGAATGGCCCTGGCCATTATTGGACGTGACCATTTCCAGGCCGGGAATCTGCATGAACTGCCGTTCCAGCGGCGTCGCCACGTTGTTGGCCATGGTTTCCGGCGTCGCGCCCGGGTAGCTCACCTGCACCTGAATCACCGGGTAGTCCACTGCGGGCAGGTCGCTTACCGGAAGGCGAAAATATGCGAACAGTCCGAACAGAATCACGGACACCGTCAACGCGACGGTCATCACCGGACGTTTGATGAACAGCTCGGAGAGGTTCATGACGAGCTCTTTTGTGAGCTATTGGCTGGAGGATTCCCGACAGGAGGCGCACCCGTGTCGATGTGCACTTTGCCGCCCGGACGCACCATCAACTGACCAGCAAGCACTACACGCTCGCCCGCGGTGAGCCCGTCGGTGATCACCACATCGCTATCCTGCCGCTGCCCCAGTTTGATCGGGCGCAGCTCTGCGGTGTCGTCCGCCTTAATTACGTAGACGTATGGCCCTTTCTGGCTGAGCTGCGTGGCCTGATAGGGGATAAGCACCGCCGCTCTTTCCGTAGCCAGCACCAGCTTCACTTGCACGAACTGTCCGGGCCAGAAATGGTGATCGGGATTGGAAACCGTGGCCCGCAAGTTCACCGTGCCTGTGGTGTTTTGCACGGCATTGTCGAGGAACTCCACGCGGCTGACTCGCGCGGCATTCTCCGCGTCGTTGGGCAAGCGCACCAGAGCTTTCAGCATCCCTCGCGACATATCTTTCTGCACATCGGGCAGGTCGCGCTCCGTAATCGTGAAGGTGGCGTAAATGGGATCGAGCCGCTGGATGGACAAAAGCGCAGTGGTGTTGGCCTGCACCACGTTGCCCACGTCCACCAAGCGCGCCCCGGCTCGGCCGTCAATGGGCGAATGGATGTAGCAATAATCGAGATTGATTTGCGCTGTTTCGATGGCGGCTTTGGCGGACTCAATCTGTGCTTGCACCACGTCCACAGTGTTTTTCTTGGTGTCGTAATCCTGCTTGGAAATAGCCCGCGTGCCCACCAATTCCTGGTCGCGTTCAAACTGGATTTTCGCAAGGTCCAAGGCCGCCGTGGCTTGTTGCAAGCTGGCTTGCGCGGCATCCAGCTGGGCCTTAAACGGCCGCGGGTCGATCACGAAGAGCAGTTGGCCTTTCTTCAGGTTTTCCCCGTCCTGGAAATGGCGTTCGGTAATCGGACCGGCCACCTGCGGCGTCACGGTTACGGACTCAAAAGCAACGTTGCGCCCGATCTCGTCCAAGTATCTCGGCACGTCCTTGGCCGTAGCGGTCACCACGGTGACCAGCGGGGGAGGGAGCGTGCCAGCGTTCTCGGCCTGCACGTCGCCACGATTGCAGGACATGGCAAATAAGGCTGTGGCCACTAACCCAAGCCAGAAGAATGGCTTGATGCGCAACGACGTGAGGCCGCTCACAGCTTTCTGGCCTCTTGCTCTAATTCCGTAAGTTTTGACGCCAAATTCGGGGCCCATAGTCTGCTCCGCCACTCCTTGTCTGTTTTTTCCTGGTAAACCAGACGTTCGTTATTTCCTATTCTCTCTTATTAGACGAATACCCGCCCGCGATTTCGACAGGGAAGCCGTCGCCGGGTCTTCCTCATTCACAGGCTCTGTGGGCGAGACACGCAGACGGCCCGCGCGTAAGTATGGAGTCTCTTCTTCTTCATGACGCTTCCCCCCGCCGAAAGTTTCACTAGGGCTTGGCCTTAGGCCAGCTCGGTCCGTCGCTCGCAAGCCTTTCTCTTAAGATGTAAAACGCCTCCAGAAAGGTACTCGCCGGGCACGCTGTGTTTTCAGGTGGAAGGGCCTGTTTTCTTGGATCTGGGTTGGTATGCAGGGTCCGTGACACCGGTTCCATTGGGGGCCGCTCGCTCAGGGCCCTATCCGCCGTGCTTGCACACTAGGCTGAGAAATCAAGAATAGCGAGCGGTTGAAACTGGCGTCTTGCAGCCTTGTTTGCTATCTTGCCTAAGATACGCCTAATCCCTTTGGCAACAGCAAGATAGCGGCGCTATCGGTTTTTTTGCAGACCCACTCGGAGGCGAGGGGTTGATGAGCGCGTATGTTTAACTAGCATTTTCTAAGCTGGGCAGGGCTTGACTTCACTCACCACGCGTATGGATAACCGGCGGCGAGAGCTTTTTCTAGCGCCGCGTCGTACCCGTAAATGTCGTCGAAGAAGCGAATCTGATTTTCCTCGTTCACTGCGGCCGTGCCGTACACGATCAAAACCGGGATGCGCGTGACCAGATTCACTTGAAGATTTTCCTTATCGCCATTCATGGTGGCTTTCACGCGCTCCAAATTCCATCCCGGATTGTTGCGAAGCACCCACGCCACCAGATCGGCCGGTTGGTCTACGCGAATGCACCCGTGACTGAAATCGCGTACATCCTGCGAAAACAATTCCGGCGCGTCCGTCCCATGGAGATATACGTTGTCTGGATTGGGAAAAATGATCTTCACCAGCCCAAGGGAATTCGTTGGTCCTGGCTTCTGCCTTACCAGCAAGTGGCCCGTTCTAATTCCTTCCAGGACCTCGGCACTCACAGCATTTTCGGTCACCACCTCGCCTTTCGCCGTGATCACTTGAAAATTGTGCTTGGCGATGTAGTTGGGATCCTTCTGAATGTGCGGCACGATTTCATTTCGCTGAATGCTGGGCGTTACTTCCCAATAGGGCCGAAACACCACGTACTGAATCTCCTTCTCAAATACCGGTGATTTGTGGCCGTACGCCTTTCCAATGATGACCTTCTTATAGAAGGAAACCGTGCCGTCCGGGTTCATCGCGCGCAAACGATACTCGGGTAGGTTCACCACCACCGGGGGCTGCGCGAAGGAGTGCGGAAGCCAACGCCACCGCTCCAAGGTGAGCTTGATTTGGTTGATACGAACGACCGCCGGAGTATTGAGTTCATTGATCGTTCGCGCGTCTAGCTCGCCCGTGGGATCTTCACCATGCCTACTCTGGTAATGCTTTACGCCCTCTACGAACGCACCTTCGTAAATCGTGGCATGCGGATCCAATTGCGTGGTAGCGGGAATATCGTCGATAAGTTGGAGGAACCGGCCCAGGCGGGCCAGGCTCGCGTAGGGTTGCCCCGGTCGCACTGTCTTTGCGGTCGCTTGCAGTTTCTCTCCGTCGTCTTTCTTCGCGTACTCCTCATACACCGGTAAAAGAGCCCGCAATTTCCGGTATCCCGGAAAAGGCGGCTCGAGTTTTTCGATGTCGGCTGCAGGATTAGTGCTGTTTGCGACCTTGTTTTGAAGGAACTCCGCGAAGCTGAACTGGCTTTCTCCGTTGTCCAATTGAAAGTTGAATTCTTTCGGGTTCCCGCGGCCTACATGGACCGCTCGAATGTAACGCATCGCCGAGACCGTAAGGGCGGTATCGAACGACACCAGGTCCTGCTCCGATGGACTTTGTTTCAGTTTCGAGAGCCGCGTGGGCCAGCGGGAGGCGTCGTAATCTTCCGGGTCCAGTCCCCTGGAGTTTGCGTTCTCCAAAACCTCAATCACCGCAAGACCCTGCGGACGCACCTGACCGTTTTGCAGCCAAGCCAGCGAGTAGCCGTTCGCCTGGTAAAATTTGCTGAACTCCGTCTTGTAGGGCACAAAGTCTGGCCAGCGAAGATCCTGGTTGCGAGCCGAATCCGCAATGGCCTGGAGGGCAGAAACACCGGCGGGCGTCAAAGCCCGGCCGCTCGACACAGCAAGTTGCTGTGGCAGGAATGCCGAGGCACGGGTAGCCTTCCGCGTCACGACGAGAATCAGCGCCAGCGAGCAAAGTAAGACGATTGGGATGACCCGAAGGGAGCGCATAGGACTCCTTAAAGCGACCAACCTTTCAAACATGTTTTGATTCAGAAAAACTCGAAGGGTTCCAGAAGATTTTCAATAATCGCTAACTTTTTGTCTAACGGAACCGCAGTCGCTTGCACCTCGCGTAGATGGTTCTGGACCTGGCAGCCCTGCGCCGTTGGATTCGTCTAGGCTTTAGCCGCAATCTTGCGCATCCACATCGGTTGTTGGTCTTTTTCAAACTTCACTTGGTACTTCGCATAAAAATCGAGGAGCCGTTTTCGCGTGCGTCCATCTTGCAGCCCAAGATATTCGACCGCATTGCCCCCGAAGAACTTCGCGGAGAGCTTCCCTGTTGGATCGATCTCTGAATACATTCGAACGAACTCCGCAAAATAGGCCTTCATATCGTCTACCAACATCAACAGGCTCCAGTCACTACCATACAAGATCCGATCGGGCAAAACCGGCCGTGACTGCCCTGGCGCGGTCCATGTCAGCGCTTTCTCATAGGTATTTTTCAAATCCTCAAATTTTGTCAGAATGCAATCGGTGTAGCCCGAATCGCCGTAGAATCGGCCACCCGAAGCCGTCGCATCCGCAGACATGAGCGCCACGAGATCCCGCGCGTTGACATCACGCGTAGTGCCTGGAGGTGTAGTCCAGTCGCTTGCGGTTGTGTCTTCGAAGTCACCCAGGTGCCCGAAGTTCAACCGCAGTTTTCCGTACTTCGAGGCCAGTGCGGTCCAATACTTGGCCGCCGTGAAGGTATTGAAATCGGTGTTCAACCCGTTGGACAGGTCGGTATGCGCCATCACCGGGACGTCTTCCTTGAGGCACCATTCGTAGAACTCCCCAAGGACTTCGTCCAGCCGTTGACCGATTGTTGCTGCCCCGCCGTTTTTACCCGGAACATTCCGGGGATCCAGATTCTTGAGCCACTGCCATTTCGCACTATCCCAGAAATCTGGAGGAATCTGCTCGTTGCCATAAGGCGCAAACCCCATCGGGGGATACATCTTCACGCCGATGCATTCGCCGTCGCTCACCCACTTCTGCACCATCTGCAGCGAAGACCAATTGCGAGTATGCTTGCCATGGAGACCCGCTCGGAAGGCAACCTCACGCAGGGGGCAGAAAGGCGCAAACGTATGCACTCTTCCGTGCGAGGCAATGCTAATTCTTTTCATCAGTTCGACCTGATCGTTCAACGGGCTACGGGTTCGATCTCCCTCGCTTAGCGCCCAGTCGTAATCCACCAAGTGAGTGATCGCCAGATCGATAGTGCGATTGGTCGATGGGTCGTTGTTGTAGAGTTCCAGGTAATCAAACAAAGCCACATAACGAAACTGAACATACTCCTTGAGCGCCGCTTCGAGACCGCCGTTCTTTACCGGTTCGTTATTGTTCGACTGCTTCGTGGGAACCGCCATCCCGTGTGCGCGCAGATCCGCTTGAGCACCCGGTTTTTGCAATTGCTCCCGCAGTTTGTTCGATTGAACGGCGTGTGCCTTCCTCCACTTCTCGCGCGCCTTTTCGCGACTGCCCTCACTCGTCTTTAGCTTGCTTTTTTCCGATTTTGCGGTCGGCGCGATCCCCCACTCGATATCCTGCACCACCGCTGCAGCGTCCGGCCCTGCCCATGGCTTCCCTTGATCGTTAACCGTTCTCGAAATAAAGCCTGCCATCTCCAGATCTGTTCCGTTAAAGAAATGGCAGTGCACATCGATGGTTAAAGGATAATCAGGGTTTGCTTGCGGCAACCAAGCCGGAATACGCCGGACACACCCGTTTAGAAGTGTGGCGCCGGTTACGAGAGCGGCGGACGTGAAAAAACGTCGTCGCGAATGGGACCATCTGTTATCCATAGATTCCCCGTTCCTCGAATGCACTGATTTTTAGCGATCTCAGTAACAGCGGATTTCAGTTACGAACAATATACGTAAGCTAAATATACCAGATTCTTCGTGTCCGTATTCCCCTGCGTTATACACACACAAATCTCGATTCCATGCGCAACGCGGTCAAAAATCTGCAGGGTTTTGGTGACAATTTAGCGACCGCATGCACCAAGAGGCAGGAGGCCCGAAACTGTTACCAATTTCTCCGCTAAAAGTGGTTGCACGTTATACTTAGAAACGGAGGAGTGGGTGAGCGGTTGAAACCGGCGGTCTTGAAAGGCAAAACCGGTCATGTGCTATCTTGCTGAAAATTCACCTAATCCCTTTGCCAGCCACAAGATAGCGACGTTTCCACTTCTTTGGCTTTGCCCCATTTTGCGTCGTTTTACGCGGTCTACTGCTACAATTCTGCTACAATTTGACTCTATTTAATGAACAGTATTAAGACTGTAGTACGTTTTTTCATATCGACCTCTAGGCTACTGCATGGCACTTATTCTAAGCAGGTTAGCTCTTACGACGAATTCGCTATTACCAAGGAACAACTGGCATTCCCAGAAATCCAAACTGAAGGGCTCTTGCGCTTCACTGCTACGTTCCATACGGCCGATTGACGGATTATAACACGTGTGTTATACACACAGAGATGAACGCTCTCGAATTCAAATCCGCGCGTCTGGCCAAGCGTTGGACCCAAACCCAGGCAGCAACACGCATGGGCATAACACAGGCCTATTTAAACTATCTGGAGAACGGGAAGAGGCGCCTGACGTCCGATCTGGTGCGCCGGGCCAGTTCCGTCTACGGATTGCCTCCCCAGGCTCTGCCAGTAGCCGACACGTTTACACCTGTGCAGACGGATGATCAGCAAATGACTGAATTTCTTGCGCGGCTTGGCTATCCGGGCTTTGCTTACCTGCACCCACGCTCCCAAAAGAGGCACCCTTTTGAAGTGTTACTCACCGGATTGGCTCAGAAAAGTCTCGACGGGCGTGTCGCAGAGGCTTTGTCGTGGGTCGCTATGAAATATGCGCAGCCTGACTCCTGGCTTGTCGGAAATGCTCGGCGGTTCAATCTCCAAAACCGCTTGGGGTTTGTGGTGCGCCTCGCCAAACGAGTAGCAGAAACGCGAAACGATCATGTGAGAGCGGCAGAGCTAGGCCAACTCGAGAGTCTCCTTGATGAGAGCCGCCTGGCTAAGGAAGATTTCTTCTACCGTCCGCCTCGAACCGAGAGTGAGAGGGAATGGCTCCGAAAGAATCGGACAGAGGATGCTGTCCACTGGAATATGCTAACCGACATGAGGCCAGAACACCTTCAATATGCCAGCTAAGCAGGAAGCACAGACGCTCCCATCACCTTGGAAAGAGTTTCTCGCCGAGCTCGACGGAATCCTGCATGAACCTCTCGAACTACACTGCATCGGCGGCTTTGTTTTCGCTTACTTCTATGGCCTGCCCCGCACGACGGGAGATATCGACTACTACACCGCGATTCCTGCGAATCTCAACTTGGATGATGTGGCCGGACAAGGTTCACCACTTCACGCGAAATACGGAGTCTGGCTCCATCGTGTGGCCGTCGCAAACCTCCCTGAAGATTACGTGAGCCGACTGACCGACATGGCTCCCGGAGAGTTCAAATTCCTGAAATTGCTGGTGCCAGATCCATACGATTGCATTCTCTCCAAACTGGAACGGAATGCCGCGAAAGACCGCGATGATGCGGACTTTCTGTTTCGTTCTCAGAAACTTGATGCTGAGGTTCTCCGAGACCGATACAAAACCGAACTGCGGCATAACCTGATCGGCAATGTAGATTGGCACGATAGGACATTGGAACTTTGGATCGGGATCTTCGGCTCCAAAACTGGATAGTTCATTCTGCCCTGTTTGTACTTACCCCACTGTGATTTGTAGGAAATCGCGCCATTTGCGCGCTAGAGTGCATCCGGCCGACGGCCTGTATCTGGAGATGCGCAAGATAACTGCCGATTGCGGATTCACGCTTCTTTCGATAACCTACGGGCTCACCATGCGCCGTCTCATCGCTGCTCTGGTCATCTTACTGCTTACCGGTATGCCGATCCTTTCGGCCTTGGCGGCAACTCCTCTTTCTTCCGATCTACCTGCTTGCTGCAAAAAAGGTGGAGCGCACATGTGCTCCGTGCGGAGCAGTCAGACCCACCCGAGGGATGGAAAACCTGCGTTATATGCGGTCTGCCCATTTGCTGGCAAGATCAATCCGGTAATCCCGGGCCAACGCGTCGCACTCTCACTAACGACCGCGTGCTCAGCGGCTCCCGCTCCCAAGGTCGATACCATCGGCGCCTCCCAGGTTTTGGTTCTGGCTTCCTCCCTTCACTTCGAAAACTTCAAGCGCGGTCCTCCTCCGGTTCTCTCCTAGTCCCAACTCGAAAAGTCACTGCACCCTGACGCAGGTCTCCACTTAGAGCCTGCCTTCGGTTGCTTCCTACCTCTTTCCGTTGCAGGCCGCTAGCCGCGGAAGCGAATTGGAGGAAAAGTGAGCATTTTTCTAGTGCGTAGGTTTCTGCTCGTCGGTGTATGCCTGACGCTATCAGCATGCGTCAATCACGAAAGGCGCTACGACTTCGAGGGTCGCGTCGTTAGCAAAGTTTTAGCGACACGAACCTTGGTCGTCGATCACGAAAACATTCCAGGATTTATGCCAGCTATGACCATGCCCTATCCGGTTGCCAACGGGGTGGATCTCTCAGGAGTCGAAGCAGGAGATCGAATCAAGGCGCGTATCGTCGTACATCCTGACGAACGGTATGAACTCGACAAGGTCCTCGTTACGGACTCAACCCACCGGGGACAAACCGAGAAGGAAACGAGGCAGCTGTATCCCGGCGAGCCGATTCCCGATGTCGAACTCTTGAATCAAGATGGCAAAACCATCCGGTTGTCGGACTTTCGCGGGAAAACCGTACTGCTGACTTTCATTTATACGCGATGTCCCATGCCGACCTTTTGTCCACGCCTGAGCAGCCTCTTTGCGTCCGTTGAAAGAGAACTCACGAGAGACACAAACGAGTATGAACGTACGCACCTGGTGAGCATCAGCATCGACCCCAAATTCGACACGCCTGCGGTGCTTCGCAAGTACGGTCTCGCCTACTTGGATGACGATCCCAAGCGATTCGTGCATTGGTCCTTCACCGTGCCCAGTCCCGAAAACTTAAGAAAGCTAGCCGCCGCTTTCGGGCTGATCTACCGGGAACAGGAAAACCAAATCGCGCACTCCCTGAGCACCGTTCTTATCGATCCGCAAGGCCGTCTCGTGAAGGAATGGACGGTAAGCGACTGGACCGCACCGGAAGCGGTGGCCGCAATTCGGCAGGTGGAAAGTGCAAAGAATTAAGAAAGCAAGACTTCCTTTCAACCTCGCCGCTATCCTCGGAGTCGCTCTGTGCGGGTGCTCTCGCGACAACATGGACTACGGTCCGATGTTTGCCTCAGCGGAGACCAGAGGCCAGGTCGTTTATGAGCGCAACTGCAGCGCCTGCCACGATGCCGACAATCTGCAACTGTTGAAGCAGCCGCCAAAACTCAAGGGGCTCTTCAGCCGGAAGACACTGCCGAGCGGTGCGCCGGCGACCGATGAACAGGTAAGTACTACGGTCCTCGCAGGCCGGGGGATTATGCCGCCATTCGAGCGCACTTTGGATAAGAAGCAGCTGGACGACCTGTTGAAGTATTTGCACAAGCTCTGACCGAGTTGGATGCCACGCGGAGAAATTGTATGCGAACGATCCTATTAGCCATGCTTCTTTTGAACGTGACTTCGCTTAGCGATACGCAGAAAAGTGAGATTCGACAAGTCGAAGAACGCCTCCTGGCTCCGTGTTGCTACACCCAATCGATTGCAGTGCACGGGAGCGAAATAGCGGGGCAAATGCGCGCCGAAGTTACGGAAATGGTGGTTCACGGCCGCACCGAAAATGAAATCGTCAACTATTACAGGAACCTGTATGGGGACCGCGTCTTAGTCGTTCCCGATGGCGTAACAGGAGAAATTCTCTTTAGCCTTCCGGTGATTATCGTGGTCTTCGGTTGTCTCGTCCTGCTTCTTTGCGTCCGCAAGATGTTGCGCTCAAGACAAGAGAGCCAATTGCTTGCCGAGAAGCAGACGCGGCGCGTCATCGACAAGGCTATACGAGAAATGATCGAACGCGAGACCGGAGAACCTCTTTGAGCAGCACGGTGGTAGCTTCGGGGGTTTTAAACATCGCGGTGCTTGTGTTCCGCGAGGGCCTGGAGTGCATTCTGGTGCTTGCTGCGCTCACCGCGAGTTTCCGCGGACAAGAATCGCGTTTTCACCGCCCGGTGATCGTCGGAGTTCTGCTGGGTGGCTTCGCGACGTTGGTGACCTGGGCTGTGGCCGTTCACGTTCTGAGCGATTTGAGCGAAAACGTTTCCGCCCTCGCGCTGCAAGCCGGAACCGGCCTGCTTGCTATTGTCGTACTGCTGGTGGTGATGAATTGGTTTTTTCACAAGATGTACTGGACCGGATGGATCTCGTTGCACAACCGGAAGAAACAGCAGTTGGTCGTCAAAGCCAGCGAAGGCGAGGCTCCGTGGCGACTCACCGCCGGAATGGTCCTGCTGGGATTCACTTCGTTCTACCGCGAAGGCTTTGAAGTGGTGCTTTTCCTGCAAAGCTTCAGGTTGCGCCTGGGGGGAAGGACCGTCTTGGAGGGCGTGGTCTTCGGGTCGGTGGGCACTTTGGCTGTCGCCGTACTGACCTTCGTGATCCATCGGCACCTTCCGTACAGGAGAATGCTAGTCGTCACCGGGGTCCTGCTGGCCGTGGTGCTCCTCGTGATGGTCGGCGAAGAGGCACAGGAGATGCAGCTCGCCGGCTGGCTGCCGACGACGCCTTTATCGCAGCTGAGTGAGATGATTCCCGGCTGGGCTGGCCTTTGGTTTTCCCTCTTTCCAACGGTTGAGACGCTGGTATCGCAATTCCTTGCCGGCGTCTTGGTGTTTGGCTCGTATTTCACCGCACGCCGCCTCCCGGGGATGGCGCGATGAAGCGAGCCCCGGTGCTAGGCAGGGAATATTTGCTGGTGCGTTGGAGTTTACAGAAACAGACAAGCCATGCGAAGAAACGCGTTTCCGAGATGTGCGTCTAAGAGTTCACCGAGGGTGTGGTCTAAGATTATGAAGCGGTTGTTTGCAAATCTCGCGCTCGTCGCGGTTCTGGGCGTATTCGTCTTGCCTCTAGCGGCATCCTTGCGCGGGCCCGACGTGCCTGTTTGCTGCCTTCCCGGAGGCAAGCATCACTGCCTGCAGCACCCGGCTGGCACTGGCCCGAGTTTCAAAATCAAAACCGACGCCTGTCCCTATTCGCCCCGTTTTGTGGCTACTGGTTTAACGGGGCTTCACCAAGCGGAGAGGAAGATTTGCAAGTCTGCCATGAGAAGACAACGACGAAAGGACCGGGGCCGGTGTATCCTCTGACGCCAAAACCTTCTATGCGCCGATTGGCCGCCAGTTTGGTTCTCTTCCTGCTGGTCCTCTCCAGCGTCGAACCGGCGTCTCTTGCTTCGGTTTCCGCCAATAAGCCGCTCTGCTGCCGCAAGAATGGAAAGCATCACTGCGCAGAAATGGCCGAACGCGATTTGCAAGCGGATGGCCCGAGTCTCCGAGCGGTCTTTCCCCCTTGCCCGTACCGAAATCTTGTCCTCATTCCCACAGCGACGGCACTCCCGCCTGTTGGGCACGCTCTCGCGGACGTTCTGCCCGAAAGCGACTTCGTATCCCACAAGGCTGTGGGCTCCCCAATTTTGTTCCTCTGTTTCTCTGTCTGCCAGCGCGGTCCTCCTCCAGCGTCTCTTTAACGGCTAACCATTTCGGGTCGTCGTGGTCATCACGTTGGAATCGCAACGGAGGAGAGGTCCATGTGTTTTCGTGTCTTCGCAAGACTCTTTCTGGGTCTTCTTGCATTGAGTGTATTGGGTGCTGCAAGTCTTTTCGCACAGATGGATACAGCGTCACTGAGCGGGACCGTTGTGGATCCCCAAGGGCGTACGGTACCGGAGGTTGAGGTCCAGGCGACGCGCATCGAAACCGGCATCACCACGGTTTCCACAACAAATTCTGTCGGCATTTTCTTTTTCAGTGGCCTCGCACCCGGCCACTATCAACTTGTGGTTACCAAGGCGGGTTTTAAAGAGATCGTGGCGAAAGGCCTTACGCTCCAAGTCGGAGGTCGGGTCGGGCAAAATTTCACGTTTCAGCTCGGATCACAAGCGGAAACCGTTACGGTCGAAGGAAGCGCCGTGGAAGTGAACACCACAGACGCAACCGTGAGCACCGTCGTGGACCGCAAATTCGCGGAAAACCTGCCGCTGAACGGCCGGAGCTTTCAATCGTTGATTGAACTGGCGCCGGGGGTGATCCCCACTGCAGGCTCGGGAAACACGGATACATTCGTGGTGAACGGCCAACGTGAAACGTCGAACTATTGGACGGTGGATGGGGTAAGTGCCAATTTCGGAATAGGTGGGAATATTGGCAATCCCGGAGCGGGACTCGGTGGACAAGCGGGTGCAACTAGCTTATCCGGTGGGACCAACAGTCTCGTGTCGGTGGACGCGCTGCAGGAGTTTCGCATAGAGACTTCAACCGCTGCGCCGGACTCTGGTCTTACAGCGGGTGGCCAAATTTCCATCGTCACACGCTCCGGCACAAACCAGTTTCATGGCTCTCTCTTTGACTATTTTCGAAATACGGTTTTGGACGCCAACAATTGGTTCAATGGTGTCAATGTTTTCAATCCGACTCCCCTTCCCAAAGCTCCGGAGCAACAAAATGATTTCGGAGGAACTATCGGCGGCCCGATTCGGAAAGACCGGACTTTCTTTTTCTTCTCCTATGAGGGCCTGCGTCTGCGACTGCCGCAAACGGCACTGACCGAGGTCCCCGACCTCCAAGCGCGTCAGGACGCGATACCGGCAGTGCAGCAGTTCTTAAACGCATATCCGTACGACCCCAACCAGCTCGATCTAGGGAATGGTGTGGCTCAGTTCAATGCGACCTTTTCAGATCCCAGTTCGCTCGATGCTTACAGTCTCCGGATCGATGAGCGTCTGACGGACAAACTCAACCTTTTTGCCCGCTACAACTATTCTCCGTCCAGCATCGCGCAATACGGATTCGGACCCGGGTCGGGCGTTGCCTTGAGTCAGAAAGGAGTGCAATCCGAGACCATACAAACATTCACCGCGGGGACAACCTGGTCCTTGTCTCCAAGCGTCACGAATGACTTCCGATTTAATTACAGCCGACTGGACAGTACGGGCGCTTCCGTGTCGAGCAAGTTTGGTGGCGCCACTCCCATAATCTCGCCACCTCTGCCCAATGGCTACAATTTGCAGAACGCCAATCTTGGCTTCCAGGCGGGATTCACCACCAATGGGTATCTCGACATTGGCGCGGGCGAACAGAGCCTGCAGCGCCAGATCGAGCTGGTGGACAACTTTGCGGTCCAGAGGGGTGCCCACCGCTTTGCGTTCGGAGTGGACTATCGCCGATTGTCACCCCGATTCGCGCCAGCCCAATACTCGCAATACGTGCAGTTCAATGATTATCCCAGCACCGAGGCCGGCATTGTCGGCTTCGCCTTCACCAACCAGAACATTCCCGCAACGTTCCTGTTCCGGACCTTTAGCCTTTTTGCGCAAGACAGCTGGCAGCTGAAGCCTCGCCTCACCGTAACCTACGGCTTGCGGTGGGGTGTCGAATTTCCGCCGAAAACCATCGATGGTCCGCCTTTCCCGGCCCTCGAGAATTTCAACACCCATGATTACTCGCAGATCGTATTAGCTCCACCGAGCACACCGGCCTATCAAACCAACTATGGAAATTTCTCGCCTCGTGTTGGCGTCGCGTACCAACTCTTGCGAAAAAACGGTGCCCCTTCCACGGTGCTTCGTGGTGGGTTTGGCCTCTACGACGATCTAGCCGCGGGCGCGGCCGGAAACCTCGTCGCCTATGCGTATCCTTACACGGGATACGCGAACTATTCTGCCGCCGGCCAACCCCCTCCAAATCCGCCGCTCACCTTTCCGCTCGCACCCGGTTACGCCGCGCCGCCCGCGATAGTGACGCCTGGTTCGTCCAACAGCGGACTTCTGCTGGGATTCAATCCCCATTTTCAGACGCCTTACACACTGGAGTGGAATGTCGCCTTGCAGCAACAGGTTGGCAGACAGCAAACCTTGACGGCTTCCTATGTTGGCGCGGCCGGAAGAAGACTGGTGCAAACGATCTTCCCCTATAACTCTCCTCCCCCGAGTTACCCCGGAGGAATCGGACTGTTCGACAACGGCGGCTCTTCCAGTTACAACGCGCTCCAGGCCCAGTTTCAACGCCAGGTCTCTCACGGACTTCAGGCGCTGGCTTCCTACACTTGGGCCCACAGCATCGATACCGGTTCGACCGTATTCGGCCAGGGCGGACAAGGGATCAGTGACAATCGCGGGCCCTCGAAGTTCGACATCCGCAACATCTTTTCGACCGCGCTCACCTACGACATTCCCGCCTACAAGCCGGACCGCTTCGTCGGAGCCATCTTGAGCGGCTGGTCGCTCCAGAGTATCGTCAAAGCGTATTCTTCCCCGCCGGTGGACGTGACGATCAACACGAACCAATCGTTTACCGAAAAACCGGTTTACGTGAGGCCTGACGTCCTTCCTGGAGTTCCTCTATACCTCTACGGCCCGCAATATCCCGGCGGGAAGATCCTCAATAACACTCCCGACGGGCCGAATATGTCCTGCGTTGGTCCGTTCTGTTTTCCGCCGACCGATGCCAACGGAAACATATTGCGGCAAGGGGATCTTGGGAGAAACGCCTTGCGCGGTTTCCCCGCTTCGCAATGGGACTTCGCGGTTCATCGGGATTTTCCCATCCATGAATTGTGGAAGCTGCAGTTCCGCGCAGAGATGTTCAACGTGTTGAATCACCCGAATTTCGCACCGCCGTACAGTGCGCTCAATCTAGGCTTCGGTTCCAACGCGCAGTTCGGCTATTCCCTGCAGACCTTGGGACAGTACTTGGGCGGGAACAGCAGTGGGGGCGGTGCCCTGAGTCCCTTGTATCAGTTTGGCGGACCGCGTTCCATCCAATTGGCCTTGAAACTGTCGTTCTGAGGCCAGCACACGTGGAGATCTCCCCAATGATTCACCGATATTTCGTTTGGCTCCATCGCTGGACTGGACTGCTGATGACCGTATTTCTGATTGTGGTTGGACTGACCGGAACGATATTGGCATTTCGGGCGAAGATTGATCGTCTTTTGAACCCGCAATACCACGCCCAGGTCAAACCCGGACAAACTCCGCTGGACGCCGCCACTCTCGCGGAGCGGGCTGAGGCGCTGGTGCCGCAGGCAAAGCCGGGTTTCTTTTCGATCGGGAAAGATCAGGTCAGCATCTCTTTACGCTCGCGCAAGGATCCGGCAACCGGCAAGCCTTACGAGTTGGGTTTCAGCCACCTGATTCTCGATCCCTACACGGGACGCGAACTGGGACGCTGCTGTACGGATTCCAACTGGCGTGTGAATTTTCTTCCCTTCGTCTACCAACTGCATACGACCGTAGCGATGGGGAACACGGGCGGGTGGGTTCTCGGCATCGTGGCACTGGTGTGGACGCTCGACTGCTTTGTCGGGTTCTACCTGACGCTACCGCGCGGGCAGGGAGGCTTTTGGAAGCGCTGGAAATACGCATGGGACATCAAGTGGCGAGCCAATGCGTTTCGCATCAACTTCGACTTGCATCGCGCCGGAGGGCTCTGGTCCTGGGTGTTGTTGTTTGTCTTCGCATGGTCCAGCGTAATGCTGAGTTTACGGCCGGTGTATGAGCGCGTGACAAAGGCCGTCTTCGACTATCGTAGCGACGAGGACACCATTTCTTCCGCGATGCTGCCGCAACCGCTGGACAACCCCAAGCTCGGCTGGCGTGAAGCACAAACACTCGGAGAACGTGCGATGGCGCAGATAGCCACCCAGCGCGGCTTCAAGATTACGCGACCGTATGGAATGGCCTATATCCCGGAGTTCGGCGTGTACACCTATGCCGTTCGCGGGAGTAACGACATCCGTGGGGAAGGCTGGGACACCGCCATCTGGATCGACGGCAACACCGGCGCGCTTCGAGACGTTTCGTTGCCTTACGGTCAGTACGCGGGCAATACCGTGAGCACCGTCCTCTGGGGTCTCCACTATGGCGACATTCGCAACTTTCTGCCGTATCGCATTCTCGTCGCTTTCTTCGGTTTAGTTCTAACAGTTATCTCGGTGACTGGCGTCTACATCTGGTGGAAGAAACGACGCGGCAGAACATTAGCGGCTCTCGCGAAAACAAGAGTTTCGAGTAGCGACACCAGTGCTGGGATCGATATTTGAAAATCAACAGGAGGCAAACAGCGTGCATCGTCGAAGCTTGTTGAAAGGCATAGGCCTGACCGCCGTAGGATGCCTATCGCGAGGAGGACAAGCCGCGCATCGCATCCTTCATCAAGGAGTTTTCCGTGCCCTATCCGATCCTTTATGCCGACGCCGTTCCTGAGGTAAAGGAAACTGCCGCAGATCGCCAACTTCGGAGCTTACCCCACCACCATCTACCTAGGTCGCAACGGCCTCGTGGTCCACATCCACGCAGGATTCGCCGGCACGGCCACCGGTGAAGCGCATCAAGCTCCGCAAGAAGAGGTCGACCAACTAGCGCAACAACTGCTGGCCACGGAAACGGGTCGGCAACGTGGCGCTAATTTGCTCTGAGACGTCAGTTCAGGCTCGGGTCCATATTGGAGACAATTTTCTGGACTGGCTTGAAGCAACAACTGGCAGTACGAGATTTTACTTCGGAAATCGTAGTTCAGGACAACCTCGCCGAATAGCCCACTTTTCGTACGTCTAATTCACATGCTTTTCTGACACGGCTATTCCGCCCGACGGTTTCAACACTCAGAATCTTCCGAGCCCGTAAGAGTGGAGAGTCAGAGCTGATCCCGGTATTGTTCCAGCGCCACGCGGACCAACTGGCTACGCGTTCTGACGCCGGTTTTGGCGAAGAGTTGCTGCAGAGAGCCCTTGACCGCTGTCTCAGAGATCTCCAGCCGGTCGGCGATTTGCTTGTTGGCGAGACCTTCAAAGACGAACGAAAGCACTTGCCTTTCGCGTTCAGTAAATTTGGGGCGTGATTGCTCCACGGCAGCCGGGTCGGCCCGCTCCAAAGCTCTTCGAAGCAGATCCTGAGTAAATAAAGCCTTACCTTCGACTGTCTCGCGGATTCCCTGAATCAGTGAAGCCGGTGATTCATGCTTCAGGAAAATTCCAGCAATCCCCTTTCGGATCAAGCCGGGGACTTCACTGTCATTGACGCCTGCAGTCACGAGCAGCACCTTTCCGTCAAAATGTGTCTTTTGGAGTTTCTCCAGGAAATCCGAGCCGCGTTCCTGTCCGAGATCCAGGTCCAGCAGCACTACGTCGATTTCTCCAGACGACCTGAGGATTCGGAGCGCCTCGCTTGCCGATCCACAATCGCCGACCACCTCGAAACCGGGCTCCGATTGCAACAGCCGCGACACACTCTCGCGGAAAAGAGTGTGGTCATCGATGATCAGCAAACGGATGATCTTCTGACCAGCCTTACTCATGCGCAGCTTCGTGCCTTTCGGCTACTCTAGCCAAACTCACCGCAAAGCAGCAACCTTCCGTGCGCGGTTCGAAACTCAGGTCTCCGCCGCAACCACGCAATATCGCGCGGGACACATACAACCCTAATCCTGTGGCATCGGCGCTCTGTTGAAACGCCTTGAACAAAGAATCAGGTGAGGAGACGCCGATACCGGTATCTTCAAAACGAATGACCACAAAATCAGATTCCACGGAACTACTAATCGTCAGTTGTTTTCGCTGCGTGGTTCCCATGGCGCGCAAACTATTCAGCGATAGGTTCAAAAAAACCTGCGCCAACCCGTAGCGATCAGCGAACACCAGCGGCATGTTGTCTTCCACGCACCAGACAATCGAAATTCCGGCTTCACGGTAGGCGGGTTCCAACAGAACGCGCAGTTCATCGAAGACAATAGAAAGTTCAATCGTATCCATGTGTTGGTCCACAGCAGGCCTCAATTCCATTTCCGAAAGTTTTCCGAGACCTTCAATCAGTGTCCCCAACGCGCGGAAATCTTCGTTATTCTGCAAGCTGGGCAGCCGCGACAAATTCTTGTGCACCACGAGCACGGCACCAGACAAGTTGCGGATCTCGTGCGTAATCGCGCTCATGAGAATCTTTGTGTTCTTCAATAAGTGGTCCAGACTCAAATCTTCGCGGTCCCGCAATTCCTCGGAAAGATCGACGATGATGGCTGCCAGCCTTGGGCCTCGAACGGTCGGATAAGTCGAGAACCAAGCCGCGGCCAGGAATACCTCACCGTTCTTTCGCGTTCCGCGGCATCGGAGTTCCGTACGGAATTGGCCCGACCGCTGCGTCTGCACGGCCGCTTGTAGTGCGGGAAGAAATTCGGCGATGTTCAGACCGACGATGGAGGTTCCTACCGTCGCCAGGAGGTTCTGACTTGCTTCGTTAGCCAAAAGGACGCTCCCGGTGGAATCGATCGTAACGATGGCAACCGGACTGCTTTCGACCAGCACTTGCAACTGCCCCTCGACCTCCTTTCGCAGTTCAATTTGCTTTTCCACCTCGGACAAGTGGTCCAGCGCCATCTGGCGGTTCCGAATGATCTCGGACACCAATAGTCCGGTTCCAGAAAATCCCGTGAATGCCATGAAGAGCCTGTAGATGGCCTCACTGGATGGGAGTTCGCTGAATAACTCTTGGAGGACCGAGCAAACAAGCGCCACAAAAATGATCTGCCAACGTCGCAAAAAGCCGGCAACCAGAAGGATGGGAAAGAGATACAGGAAGCCGATGGAGATGAATGGTTTTGTCTGCCAATCGACAACGGCAATCGCGACCACTGCTACAGCAGCAGTGATCAAGAACCGGCGACGGTTCCCTTTCGAATAGATCGACGAGAATTCCATAGAGTGAATGTACATTCCCGGGAACAACTGCGGGACCGTGTACAACAAGTGTAATGGATACAAACGAACGATAGCCGGGACAGACCAAAAGATAGGTTCAGGTGGCCCGGAAGATAGGCCTTCCCAACTGAAAGACGGGCTCTCAAGTTTCCACTTCTCTTCTATAAAGGTGGCATAGGTAAACCAATTAAGCGGCTTCACGTAAGCACGCTTTGGAGCGTTCGTTTATGGCGCGCAGTCTATCGCTCAAAAAAGTGGCCAGTGTAACCGGTGCCATCCTGGCATTGGCCCTCGGCGCAGCCCTTCTGAAATCCGAATCTAATTCGCACGCGAAAGACGGGAAACCACAGCCTTCCAATCCGGCGATCACAACACAACAACCCAGTACGACCATAGAGCTGACAGCGAGCCAGTTGGATGCCGTCAAGATTGGTTCGGTAGGAACCTACGAATTCCCACTCGACAAAGAAACCGTTGGCAACATCAGCTTTGCCGAAGACCTTTCCGTCCAGGTTTTTCCCTCTTATCAGGGAAAAATCATCAACTGTCTGGCTGAGCTGGGCGATCAGGTTCAAAAGGGACAGCCCCTTTACACAATCGAGAGTCCCGATCTCATCCAGGCCGAGTCCAATCTGATCGGGGCGGCGGCAACTCTAGACCTCACGAGCAAAGAACTCACGCGCGCCAAAGAGCTTGATGGAAACAGCGGAGTTTCCCAGCGCGAGTACGAGCAAGCCATCTCCGATCAACAAACGGCGGAAGGCGCCCTGAAGGCCGCGCGCGACGGTGTCCGTGTCTTTGGCAAAACCGACGCGGAAATAGATCAGATGATTGCCTCGCGCAAGATCGATCCGGCTCTCGTCGTGCGCAGTCCAATTTCAGGTGAAGTCACCGACTTCAATGGTCCCCCGGGCCTTCTAGTTCAGCCCGGAAATCCGCCGGCACCTTTCACGGTTTCGAATGTGTCCATCAAATGGATGTTGGCCGATGTGATCGAAAGCGATATTCCTGTCCTTCACCTCGGGCAGCCCGTGCAGGTCAACGTGATGGCCTACCCGGAGCGCTTGTTCCACGGCAAGATTTCCAAGATTTACGCTAGCGTCGATCCCAATACGCATCGAGTGACGGTGCGGTCAGAAATTTCAGATCCCAAAAATGAATTGCGGCCAGGAATGCTTGCAAATTTTGTAATTCGCGTTCATAAGCCCGTCCAGGCCCCCGCCATTCCAGCGAACGGCGTGGTTCGAGAGCCGGACGGAACGATGGTCGCTTGGGTAACCACGGATCGCCAGCATTTTTCCCAAAGAGTGATAAAGCCCGGATTGCGGACCGAGGGCCAGGTGGAAATTCTCGATGGCCTGCAGCCAGGGGAACTCGTAGTTACCGATGGCGCAGTCTTTCTGAGCAACATGCTGGAAGCGCCGCCAAGCAACTAAATCCGAGGGAACCGAAGGTAATGCAACAAGACGGCCAAATATGTTCAAGTCTCTAATCGCATTCTGCCTGAGCCGCCGCGCCATTGTCGTGGTTGGTCTCATATTGTTTACCGGCGCAGGCCTCGTTGCGTTCAAGTTGCTCAATATCGAGGCGTACCCGAATCCAACCCCGGTCATCCTGGAAATTACCGCGCAGGCGCCTGGTCTCTCCGCCGAGGAGATGGAACGCTACTACACCATTCCCACGGAGATTGGACTGTACACCACGCCGGGTATCGACGTTATCCGCTCGACCTCGTTCTATGGACTGTCGTTTGTCCGCGTCACCTTCAAATATGGCGTGGACTACAACTTTGCGTATGCGCAGGCGTCTGTGGCTATGCAGCAGAACGTGAGCCTGCCCGGTGGCCAAGTCCCGAACATCCAGGCGAACAGCTCGACCGGGGAAATCTATCGGTATCAGGTCGTCGGCCCCAAGCATTTCGGTATCACCAATCTGCGCACCGTTCAAGACTGGATTGTGGCTCGTCGCTTGCTGACCATTCCCGGCATCGCGGCCGTCAACAGTTGGGGCGGTCCCACCAAGGAATTTCAAGTTCAGGTGGACCCTCACAAACTCGAGGCTTACAGCGTAACCGTGCCCCAAATCCTGACCGCACTGGGCAACGCGAACATCAACGTAGGTGGACGGGAAATTCGCATCGGTCAACAGTCCGTCAACATCCGGGGTGTCGGTCTAATCGATGACGGCGGCAATGATGACCTGGCTCAGGGTTACAAAGTTGGCGACATTGAGAACGTCGTTCTCACCCAAGTCAATGGCGTCCCTGTGTTGATGAAGGATATCGGCAAGGTTTCAGTCGGCTACCGGCCAAGGCTCGGCATTCTCGGCCGTGACCATCAGGATGATGTCGTTGGCGCAATCGTGGTGCAGAGGCGAACCGAAAAAACCGCCGACATGATTCCCAAAGTCGAGGCGGCAATCGAAAAGTTGAATCACGATGGGAGCCTGCCGCCGGGAGTCAGGGTTGTTCCGTTTTACGACCGCTCCTCGCTGATCGACCTCACGACCCACACCGTTTTGCACAACCTGATATTCGGATGCCTGCTGGTCTTCTTGATTCAATGGATTTTTCTCGGGAATCTCCGCAGCGCGGTCATCGTTGGATTGAACATTCCGTTCGCACTCTTTTTCGCGACCATTCTGCTGGTAATCATGGGCGAGAGCGCGAACCTGCTGTCCGTGGGCGCGGTGGATTTCGGCATCATTGTGGACTCCGCCGTGATCCTCGTCGAGAACATCTTCCGTAATTTTCAACGCAGCCCGGAAGAAAGACAGGGATTGCTCCAGCGTCTGGCGAAAGGTTCCTGGGGACCCGACCCGACGCAACCCACCGAACAGATAACATCTGCTCACGGGTGGACGGATCGTTTGCGGCTGATTCTGATCAGCGCGGTACAGGTGGACAAGGCGGTGCTCTTCTCCGCGCTCATCCTGGTGGCCGGGTTTGTGCCTCTGTTTACGATGCAGGGAGTCGAGGGTCAGATATTCGGCCCCATGGCGCGAACGTACGGCTACGCGCTGGCCGGAGCCTTGCTGGCCACGTTTACCGTCACCCCTGTGGTCGCTTCCCTACTTCTCCCGAAGCAAGTCAGGGAAGCCGAAACAATTGTGGTCCGCGGGTTGCATCGGCTGTACACTCCCGCGCTGCATTTCGCGCTGCGTCATCGCGCCCTCGTAGTGGGAATCGAACTAGCCTTTACCGTTGGAACACTAATGTTCATAGCGCCGCGACTCGGCAGTGAGTTTCTCCCGCATCTCGAAGAAGGCAACTTCTGGATTCGCGCTTCCATGCCAACCACGCTTTCTCTGCAAGACGGCGAGGCGGCTTCGAGGAAAATGCGGGAGATTCTCTTAAGACACCCGGAAGTGATCACGGTTGTTTCCCAGCATGGACGGCCAGATGACGGCAGCGATGCTTCGCCGTTCTCGAATGTCGAACTATTCGCTCCACTCAAGCCGTTTGACGAGTGGCCCAGAGGATTAACCAAGGAGAAGCTAACCGAGCAGGTTCAAACGGAATTTCAGAACGAACTGCCGGGAGTCGTCTTCAATTTCTCCCAATACATAGAGGACAACATCGAGGAAGGCATCTCGGGCGTCAAGGGCGTCAATTCCGTCAAGATCGTCGGTCCCAACCTCGAAGTTCTGACCAAACTGGCGGAGCAAGTCCGGGAACAGATGAATCAAGTGCGCGGTGTTGCCGACCTTGGTATTTTCCCGGTACTTGGTCAGCCAAACCTGAACATCAAAGTGGATCGAGCCAAGGCCGCGCGGTATGGACTCAACTCGGGTGATGTGAACTCGGTCATTCAGGCGGCGATGGGGGGAGCCGTAGCGACTTCCGTTTTGGAAGGTGACCGGGAGTTCGATTTGGTCGTACGTTACACACCCGAGTATCGCGACAGCATCGACAAAATCCGCAACATCAAAGTGGGCTATCAAACGAGCAGCGGAGCCGCGGCCTACATACCCCTGAGCGAACTCGCCGCAATTACATTGGACACAGGAGCAGCCTGGATTTATCACGAAAGCGTGCAGCGGTTCATCCCGGTCAAGTTCAGCGTCCGCGGCCGCGACCTTGGCGGCACCGTCGAGGAGGCCCAGCAGCGGATCGCCAAGAACGTTAAACTCCCGCCCGGATACCGGCTGATTTGGGCGGGCGAATTCGGAGACCTCCAAGAGGCCAAGAAACGCCTGGAGATTATTGTGCCCATCAGCCTCGTACTGATTATCGGCTTGCTCTACAGCCTGTTCAATAACTTGCGCGATTGCCTCCTCGCGCTCGCGGGCATTCCCGACGCAATCGTTGGCGGCATCCTCGCGCTCTATCTTTCCGGGCTCAATTTCAGCATCTCGGCGGCCATCGGATTCGTTTCGCTCTTCGGCGTTTCAGTGATGGACGGCATCCTGATGATCACGTTTTACAACCAGGAGCGGCTTCACGGTTTCGCGCCAGAGGAGGCGATGTTCCGCGCTGCCTCCACGCGAATGCGCCCGCTGTTGATGACAGCACTTTCCGCCTGCATTGGCCTCTTTCCCGCGGCAATTTCCACGGGCATCGGCAGTCAGGTGCAGCGTCCACTGGCAACGGTGATTGTGGGCGGGATGCTCATCGGTCCGTTCATGTTGCTCGTCGCTGTGCCCGCGCTTCGAATGATCTTTCTGGGCCACGACAATCACGTCATAACACAGGAACCACTATGAAAGACGCGCTCCTCTTCGTCCTGATGGCTATCTGCGCCGCGTTGCCCATTGAAGCAGTTAACGCGGCAACAGGTACTGACGCGACAGCACAGCAAAAGGGGCGGACTTCTAGTCACTCCGCGGACCACGGCAGGCCCACGAAGAAAAACAAGCCCCATGGCCCTGTGATTGCGCCCAAGCCAAATCATTCCCAGTCACTTCCGAAGAGCCAGAAACGATCGACGACCCAAAAGTTCACGGGCACTCAACCAGCAACTCTTCGAGCGAGTGGTACGCCCACTCCAAACAAGACTGCGAACAATGTGCGGTCTGCTCATCCACCCACGACGTCTCGTGCTTCCATTCAGACGTCCAACAATGTCCGTCACCGCGGCCCGAATCCGGCGACCCTCGGCGGATCAACTAGCTTACGCGCCGCAAACGCAGGGTCCCTCAACGGAGCCCACATCGCTCGCAAACCTTGAGGAACAAATGATTCTTGCTCACAAATCACGCTCGGTTGTCTTCCTCGCCGGTGCAACCTCGCTGCTGCTCTGCGGATGCGCGGTCGGACCTAAATTCAAAAAGCCTACTGCCCCGGCAAATGCCGGATACACAGCTGCGCCGTTATCGACCACTAGCAGTGCGCCGGGAGTATCCGGCGGTGAAGCCCAGCAATTTGTCGACGGACGGGACATTCCGGGAGAGTGGTGGACTTTGTTCCACTCGAAACCGCTCAATGATTTGATCGAGCGTTCCCTAAAAACGAATCCCGATATCAAAGCCGCACAGGCAGCACTGACGGTCGCGAGAGAAAACACTTTGGCGCAACGCGGCTTCTACTATCCGAGCCTCAGTGCAGGCTTTACGGCCGATCACTCGAAGACGTCCAATGTTGTTTCGCCATTCACCGCATCCGGCGCTTTGACCTATAGCTTGTACACGCCACAGGTGAGCGTTTCGTTCGTACCCGACGTTTTCGGCCTGAACCGAAGGACCGTCGAGTCGCTGAAAGCCCAACAAGAACAAGCGCGTTTTGCCTTGGCCGCAACCCACATCACGCTCAGCTCGAATGTGGCCGCTGCAGCAATCCAGGAAGCATCCTTGCGCAGCCAGATTGACGCAACCCGCGAGCTCATTGCAATCAATACGGATATGCTCGGTATCCTGCGCAAGCAGTTTGAGAAAGGCTATGTGAGCCGGCTAGACGTGGCGGCCCAGGAAACGCAACTCGCTCAAGTAGCCGCCACGTTGCCTCCACTGCTAAAACAGTTGGCCCAGCAACGGGATCTCCTTGCTGCGTTGGCAGGCAGCTTCCCGAATCAGGATTTGCCGGAGAAGTTTGAGCTGGCGAGCCTCCAGTTACCACAGGAACTGCCCGTAAGCCTGCCTTCGCAACTTGTGGAGCAGCGTCCAGATGTTCGCCAGGCTGAGGAGAATCTGCACTCCGCCAGTGCCCTGATTGGAGTTGCAGTCGCTAACCGGCTCCCGAGTTTCGTCCTGACCGCCGACACCGGAACTATGGCGCTGATCTTCTCGAAGATGTTCTCGGCAGGCTCGGGCTTTTGGGATCTTGGTGCCGGCGTTACGCAACCTATTTTCGA
Organism: Candidatus Sulfotelmatobacter sp.; assembly: GCA_035524015.1. Taxonomy (GTDB): domain Bacteria; phylum Acidobacteriota; class Terriglobia; order Acidiferrales; family UBA7541; genus Acidiferrum. Next base: position 12,914 of record DATKPS010000148.1, on the reverse strand, counting down.
AGGTGGCACGCTCCTGCACCGCGAGCGAGGCGCCAGAGCTGCCTACACCCAGGCTGCGGAGCAATATCGCAGCACCGTCATAACTGCGTTCCAAAACGTCGCCGACACGTTGAATGCATTGCAACAGGACGCCGAGGCCGTGAAGACCGCGTCCGCCGCCAAAGACGCCGCCGCCGTAACGCTCGACTTGGCCAAGAAGCAGTACCAAACCGGCTATGTTAACTATCTTGGCCTTCTCAACGCCGAGCAGTCTTATCAACAAGCACTAATCAATCTCGTTCAAGCACAGGCCAATCGTTATGCGGATACGGCTGCTCTGTTCCAGGCTCTGGGTGGCGGATGGTGGAACCGCGCCGACCTTCCTAAGAATTAGCCATGCCGCCGGAACTACTTTCATTCTTATTCGTTGGACTCACGACCGCAAATGCTTTGGTTAGCACTCTCACGATCGCGCTCGGGGCATTTGTCATGACCTCACCGGACAAGGCCGCCAAGTTTTGGGGATCGGAGCGATTCGACAGGCTAGCTGCTGAACGCAGGGCCTCGTTCATAAGCTGGTACCGCATCTTCGGGATCTTTCTTTTTCTGGGAGGTGTGCTCTTCGCGATTGATAGCATCCTACTTTCAAACTATCACCGTTAGATCAGTCGCAAAGCAGAGCGTTCGCTGGGGCACCATCGGTGGCAGAATTAAACTAGCAATCCTAACTGATGCACCACCCACGAAGAAGAATAGGCTGTTCTTCGCCGAAACCGACACAACACCCCAGTCCGAAAAAAGAACGGGAGCTCATTGCTGAGCTCCCTGATCGGGTTAGGGGTGTGAGCATTAGAAGGTGTCGCACTCCTCAGCAAGTCGGCGAACCCCACGTCGATTGTGACATTCATCTTTGCAGCGACTGTCGCTCTCCTACTGTGTTCACCGAGGACAGAGGCCGACTATTCGCAGACCGCGAACACTCTTTCTCAGGTAAAAAAGGGTGTTTGTGGGATCGCTCGGCGACGAGCCGGGAGCGACACAGCTTCGTGAACACCTGAAAACCTTCTCCCTACAATCGAGAACCTGTTTATGACGGTTATTTATCGTTGGAGCTGCGCGGCAAGGATGGCGCCACTTTGTGGTCCGTTCCCATAAAACCAGGCAGGTTCTCGTGGAATCGCGTCCCGCAGGATCTCGTGAACAGATCAGCGAAAAAACTGTTGGCGACATTGCACTAGCACGTGGGCGGAATCGGGCGGTTCCCATCGCCCGGACCACTTTTCTTTGCTCCCGCCCGGCAGTTCTTTAGAAATCCAGGCGCAGCGCCAATTGCCCGGTGCGATTTCCGCCGAGTCCCTGTGGCAGAGTGGCGTCCAAGACTCCGAAAGTGCTTGGGTTGCTGATGTTGAGGGCTGGTGGCGCGAAGTTCGTGTGATTCAGGACGTTGGTAAAGGTAGCTTCGAAGCGCAGACGAAACCGTTCCGTCAAGGAGAACTGTTTAGCTAAACCAGCGTTCACATTGGCTTCGCCCGGGCCTTGCAATACTCCCACGCCACAAGAGCCAAAGCGTCCGGCGTTGAGCGGAGGAAACGCAAAGGCGTTGAGACTGTAATACGCCTGCGGTGAGCGCTTCGAGGGAATGGGATTGCCCACGCAATCGGGACGCGCGACAGCTCCTCCGAGATAGCGCTCGTTATTCAGATCGGTGTTCGATTGATCGGCAGCGGCATTCATGGTCGGGGTCAGCCACTGCCCGGTTTGCAGCAGCGTGACAGTGCTGAGATCCCAGCTTCCCAAGACCGCGTTCAAGACTTTGCCGCCGCCGGTCCAGCGGCGCCCGGGTCCATAGGGAAGTTGGTAGGTGCCCGTCAACAAGAAGTGTTGCCGCGGAGTTCCGACCACGTTGCCGCGGTCATACCGGAGATTGAAACGGTCGGCAATCTCGACCGCGTAGGGTTCCTCGCCGCCAAATGCTGTTGGCGCATCGCTGCCTTGCGCGTTACTGAGATTTTTCGCCCAGGTGTAGGTACCCGAAAAGGACAACCCGTGGGTGGTCCGATGTTGAACTTGCGCAATGCCTGCTTGATAGTTTGAGTTGCCAACGCTCTCCGCGAACATCAACATACCGAAGTTCTGATACGGGGCGCGAGGATCAGCCCACCCGTTCGCGGGAACGTACGGAGTGGTGCTCGCGGGAATTTGGTTCAGGTCCACGGTGATGGGCTGATGCCAAGTCGCTTGGCCGACGTAGCTGAGCCGAACTGTCGTGCTGGGTGTGATTGCTCGCTCCACGGTTAGATTCCATTGCGCTGAGGTGGGATCCTTAAAGTTTGGATCATTTCCCTCTTCAAAAGAGCCCCCGCCTAACTGCACGAATGGATAAGATGTTTGCGGAAACTGGAACCTGGGAACACCGTTGGTTACGGAGTTGTTGAAGCTGAGAAGGTCGGAGAGAGCAACACCCGCGTTGTTGAAAGACATAGGGCCGAGAGTTGTGGCTGTGAAGAGGCCAAAGCCCGCTCGAATCACGGTCTTCTCATTGTTGAACGGCCGGTACGCAATACTGACGCGCGGATCAAAATTATGCATGGGCGTGCGCCGCAAGCCCTGTGGAAGGCCGGCCTGGCTAGCCGAGACCACATTCGTGCAGGCGAGTGCCGGATTCTTATTCGGAAGCGAGCAGCCATTGAAGGATTCGAGTACGCCTGTGTAGATTGAGGTGAGCAGCGGGCTATTGCCGACCGTGCTCGAAAATTTGTTTGGAACCACGATGCTGTTGATTGCCGGGTCGAAACTGGCCAAGTCTCCCGTGGTTTCGATAAACGCCGGAAGAATTTCCCAGCGCAATCCGAAGTTGAGCGTTAGACGGGAATTGACTTGCCATTCGTCTTGGCCGTACAGGCCCCAGTGCCAGCTGTAAGCATTGATTTGTGGACTGGTAATCGCAAAGAAAGCCTGCGGCAAGCCCAAAAGAAAGTCGCCAAAGGAATAGTTCGTGAGCGAGCCGTTGAACGAGAATTGACCGAAGTCGTCGGACGGAGCGTAGAACATAGGTGCGTTGTACAGCACTCTGCGCACATCCAGTCCGAAGCGCAGCGTATGCTGGTGCAAAATGCGAGCAAGGTTGTCAGTGAACTGCGTGGTTTCCGACATTGTTGTTCCAACTCTGCCCTGGCCAATTGAGGTGATCGTACCATCGCTGAAGATAAAGGTGGGGAAGGCTTGGCCGTCGGGATGGGCGGCGAGGTTGATCCCGTTATTGAGGACCAGGCCAAGTTGCGAAATGGCCGCGGAGCCTTGCATCGGGAAGGTTTCATTTTCATTGAAATGCGTAAATCCGAAGCGAAATTCGTTCAGCCAACTTTGGCTGATGGCGTAGTTGTAAGAAACGACCAGGCTGCGATTTTGCTCGTGTGCTTGGTCGTTCGGTAGAAAACTGTTCGCGGGAGAAATTACCGTGTCGTTGTTGTATTCGTTAAGGAAGACATTCTTCCAGCTGAAACGCACGTAAAGCTGTTGTTTGGGAGTGAGCACTTGATCGACGCGCAGATCCCAGCCATTGGAGTTGGACGGGATGGGCACGAGGGTCTGGTAATTGTAGGCGGGATTTGCTTGAGTTAGGTTCGCGTTTGGCAGCGGGTACCAGCTGTTCAGCAAATTTTGGGCCACCGGATTGATGCAATCCTTGGAATTGCTGCACGGGTTGCCAGGGCCGCCGGGGATGGTGTTGTTGGCATAAGGCGAGCCGGTAAATGGGTCCAGCAATACACCGGGTGTTCCGGGAGTCCCGACCAGGGCGGATAAGTTGCCTTGCCTCTCCGCCTCTGTGGGAACAAGAAGTTCTTCCGGCGCGGAAGTCGTCTTTCGGTTGCCTTCGTAATCAAAGAAGAAGAAGGTCCTGTCCGTACCATTCCACAGTTTGGGAATGATCACCGGGCCTCCCAAGCTGCCTCCGAAAGTGTTGAAGGTCTTCGGCGCCTTGGATGTGAAGTTGTAGATGGTGGAATCCAAAACGTTGCTTTGGAAGTATTCGAACGCGCTGCCGTGGAACTGGTTGGTGCCACTTTTGGTTGTGAAGGTGACGTCGCCGATCTGCGCGAACTGTGCATTATTATTGAACGCGGTCACATTCATCTCCTGAATTCCTTCCAGCGAAGGGTAGGCATCTTTCAGAGCGCCATTCGCGCGCACGTTTGCCGTAGAGATTCCGTCTACCGAGAAACCTGTCTGCGCTGAGCTTGAGCCGCCTACGCTAATGTTCCCCTGCGTATCCGTAGTGACATTAGGATTCGTAGACAGGGCCGCGAGGGGACTGCTGGAGACGGCGCGGGAATTCATCGGCAACGTGGTGAGTTCCTCATTGTCCTGAGCGTTGGACAACGTTGCGTTTTCGGTGTTGATCAACTGAGGAAGCCCGCTCACTTCGACGGTCTGAATCTGAGAAGCGACCGCGAGTTTGACGTCCACGCGCAGCGACTGCCGCGCGGCGAGGTCGATTTGATCGACGACCGAATTGGCGAAGCCGCTCCTGGTGGCGGTAAGCTTGTAGTGTCCCGGCTTCAGATTCTCGAAGAGAAAATTTCCGTCGTTGTCGCTGGCCGTGGTGGCGTCCGCGTTTTCGTCAAGGCTGTGCAACGTGAGTTGTGTCCCGGGGACCGGTGAAGTGGACTGGTCTACGGTCGTGCCGCGCACGCTCCCGAACGTGGACTGCCCGTGCGCGGTTGCCGGCAAAACCACGGAAGCAATCACCGCGACAGAAAGCATTGCCGAAACAAGTGACGAAAGATATTTCAAGATTTCTCCCTTCAAGGACGTTTGCGACTGGCAAGTGCCGAGGACAGTACAAAAACAGCCGTGAGAAAGTCGTGAAAAATTTCGTCAAAGAGTTGCACGACTCCATCGGATTCTTCAATCGCACGGCGAAATGTGGTTTCATCGCATCAAAAAAGCGGATGAAATATTGCTCGACCGGATAAGGACTCGCGGAAGCCGGATTTCAGGTCAGGTCTGTGGATTGAATACAGTTCACGAGCTTATCGAGTGGTGCGAGGACCCTTCTTGGGACACTCGGGAATTTCAAATCGGTATCCGGTCCACGGCTGAGTGAGGATGTGGCGAGGATGCGCGGGATCTGTTTCGATCTTCTTGCGCAACTGCTTTATGACTACACGAAGATTTTCCGTGTCCTCGCAGTGGTCCGGTCCCCATACCGAATGGAGCAGCTTTTCGTGGGTAATCGGTTTTCCCTGCTGGCTTGCCAAAACGGACAGAACGTCAAATTCCTTGGGAGTTAAATGGACGCGGCTGCCGCCAAGCTCTACTGTTCTTTTCTCGAAATCGATGGTCAGGTCCGGCAGTTCGATGCGTTGCAGCGGCTTGTCGGGCTTGAACCTTCTGCGGGTAGCGCGGATGCGCGCGAGCAGTTCTCCTATTCCGAACGGCTTGACGATGTAGTCATCCGCGCCCGCGTCCAGGGCAGCAATCTTGTCGCGCTCGGCGTTGCGCACTGTCACCATGATTATGGGTCCAGTGAATGACCTTCGCATCTTGCTGCAGGCTTCGAGTCCACTCATATCTGCCATGTTTACATCCAAAAGAATGACGTCCGGGCGTTCCCGCAAAACCGCTTCAATCGCTTCTTGACCATCGCGCGCCTCAATCACCTCATAGCCATTACTGACGAGCGTTACACGCAGTGTACGGCGGATTTGCGCATCGTCATCGACGACAAGAATCGTGACCTTGCTCATGACTCTGCTACGTCCTGCATCGGGGGAGAAAAAGAGACACGGGGACAGTCGACCCACGCAGTGCGGAAATTCTACAAAGTTGAGGTGAATAACCTATCAGGGAATTCTAAGGAGTTCATAAGAGCAGTTGCGGTTCCTGGCTCGCCCAGCCAGAACTAAGAAAGAAGCGAAGAAGAGCCTGATTTCACCAGCACCCGTGGCGATCGCAGAATCTCACATGGAAGGATGCCGCCGGCCATTGATCGAAAAACCCCACCGCATGCAGTGCCTACTTAGGCGCTCACGCTTCCATTCGAGGGCCTGGCCTGAGTGCCCAGGGCAGCGTTCGCACGTTGCCACGCTGCCTCGACGTTCCGGCGGTCGAGCGCGACCAGTGCGCTCGCACTTTCGAGAATCGCGTCCGCTTGTTCCGTCAGCGCCTCGCGGCAGGCCTCAGGAAGCCGTGGTGTTAGGCGGCGGATCGATTCGAGTTGCCGGATGAGCACAGCGGGGGTCGTCGTGGACGCCTGACGAATCTGGTCGAACGCCAGCTTGACGAGTCGCTCGAGTCGCACCGGCGGCATCCATACCCGCAGCCTGCTGTTAGTGTCGTACCAGTTTCCTTCCAGAGGCGGACGCTCAGCCAGGGTAAGCAGGGCGTCCGCGAGCCAGTCGACACATGCAACGCCGGTGTATGTATCGTTGACCGCGGGCGACAAAGCACGAATGGCAATCTCGATGACCTGCGAGATGCCGAACTCGCTATCTTGCGTGAGGGTACGGTGACGGCCGATGTGAATTCCACGATTGATCGCATGCGCGAGCCCACGGGCGTTTTCTGCCGGGACGATAGCTGCGAGTGGCTCGCCACGGAGCACGAACTGGCCCGGACGAAACCTCAACACGACCAGCGCGTCCACTGCACGCGCTTCCGTGACTAGAGCGCTGTGATCCACGTGCTGGAGATATCCACTCTTCGCGCTGGACACGACCGCGCCGGTCTCGGCCTGGCGCAAAATCGCGGCATCGTCGGGTGGCGCGCCGGTACCCTCTCCACGACCGGACGCGTGTGCGGCGCCCGCCGCAACGTACAAGTCGTCGACGATCGCGCCGATCATATCGGGGTTCTGAATCGACGTCGCGATGCGGTGGCTGTAGTAAACGAGGAATCCGAAACTTAGCACGACAAGCACCCAGCTCGTGATCAGCGAGATTTGCGGGATGAACGAGGACTCCGGATCCTGATGTGTGACAAGAAAGACGAGGCAGATGTATACGAAGGTGCCCATAAACAGGCCGATTGTGACCTGGGTAACCCAGTCCTGCAGGAAGCGGTAAAGCAGGCGCGGGCCGAACAGAGTTGCCACCATCGAGAGCACGAGCAGCGCGACCGAGAAAATCAGTGCAAGCACGGTCGCGACCGCGCCCATCATCGCCGAGAGAATCGCGCGCGCGTCGTCGATGCTGCCCATGGTCAACCACGAGGGAATATGAATGACGTGGTACTTGTCGAGGATGTCCGGAATCAGGGTGATTGCGAACAGTGCAAGCGCCGCGAACGAGAGGCGCAGTGGTATCCGCCACAGGTTAACGTCGCGTTGTGAACGAAGCCTGGTAGGGCGCGTGACGAGCATCCGATGTGAATTTCAAATGCTCTTATCTTCCGAAGAGCAATCGCTCTCAGACAGTACCGAGAGCCAAGTAAAAGATAGCTCAGAGTCATCATTGTTATCAAACAAATTCCGAAAAGCATATTGAAGGGAAAGAATTGTCCGGAAGAATCGCCGGCTAAGCCGGAATACTTCTCACCGATTCGCGAGGACGCCGTCGGAATATCGTTCAGTGCAATACGACTACGAACGGAGTCTCCGACTGCGGTCGGCGACGACCGTAACTTGAAGGTCTTCAGCCATGCGCACAATGTTCTCCGCGAAATTCCTGCTACGCAACCGCTCTCCCAGGCGAGTCTGCGACTGTGCCACGAAGATTTGCGTAACCTGATTGTGGCGAGCGAACTCTACCACGGTCCTTGCGACATCGCTGCCGCCCACAACCAGCGTCTCGATCTGCAGTCCCCGGGCGAAACGAAGGTGTTTCTCCACCGCCTCACGCTCGCTGGCTGGCAACTGCGACACTTCTGTGGTCCGATGCACAAAGAGTGCCATGCAATCGGCATGAAGGTAGTCTGCTACACGGCGACCCCGACGGATGAGTATGGCGGTAGAAGGGTCGGCCGTGATGTGAATTAGAATTCGTTCCTTCCATGGATTGTCCGCCTTTCCTGCAGGGCTCGTCTCGGATGTTCGCGGAGCCTGAACATTGCTCGTTTCGTCGTAAGCGGATTGCTGGAGATCCACTTCATGAGCCGCTTGACGAAGCGTAAGCTCGCGTAGCGCACCCAGATTGGAACCCTTGAAAAATCCTTGAAGAGCCTTTTGCACCATTTCCGGTTTGTAGATTGCACCACGTTTGAGGCGGTTCAGTAGGGCCTCGGGTGTAACGTCCACTGCCACTAGTTCCGCCGCTTGTCGAATCACCCAGTCCGGCACGGTCTCGCGCACTTGAATGCCGGTGATCCGCCAAATCTGATCATTGAGGCTCTCAATGTGCTGGACGTTCATCGTCGTCCACACCTCGATCCCGGCGTGCAGCAACACTTGAACGTCTTCCCACCGCTTCGTACGTCCAGAGCCGGGCACGTTCATATGGGCTAGTTCGTCCACCAGAGCGATCTGGGGCTTGCGCCTCAAAAGTGCTTCCGTGTCCATCTCCTCAAACGTGCGGTCGCGATAATTGATTTTTCGATAAGGCTGAATCTCGAGGCCCTGAACCTGGGCGATGGTGTCTGGACGGGCGTGGGGTTCAAAATAAGCAAGCACAACATCGAGACCACGCTGCGCGGCCGTTTGTCCATCGGCCAGCATCTGAAACGTCTTGCCCACGCCCGCAGCGTAGCCCAGATAGACTTTGAGCTTTCCCAGTGGGGCGTTTTCGGCTTCAGGCATTGTGGAAGATTAGTCCGGAAAAACGCGCACGTCGATGCCTTCGGCGCCTCGAATCAGCCGTAAGACGGGATCGCCGAAGAGCCAGTCTCGCCAATTTTAATGAGAGCGACGGCCGATAAAAATCTGGGTGATTCGATTCTGTTGGGCGAATTCGGTGATCGCTTCGATTGGGTCGTTGCTCTCGAGTACCTCGATCGTGGCGCCAGCATCGCGGGCGGACTCCAAGTGGGACTCAATTGCGGCCTTCTCTTTATCCGTGTCTTGCGGTCGCCGCACATAAACGACAAAGAGCTCCCCTTGGAAGCGCTCCTTGTTGCGTTTGCCGCTTTCGATCATGGTTTTCGCATTGCTCTGGGGCGTAATGCAAACCAGGAAACGTTCGTGAGTGCCGAAAACAGGTTCGATACCGTGCGCATGAACATAAGATTCCAGTTGCGCATCGACGACTTCCGCAGTCAACAACAACGCGAGTTCTCGAAGTTCGGAAAGCTCACGCTCGCGCGAGTTGCTGATCCCCGTCGGCGTCAGTTTTTCACCGAGACGCCACAAGCAAAGGTCTGTTGGCACATCCACGATGACGATGTCATCGGCGGCGAGAAGAAAGGATTTTGGAATTGCTTCCGTGGTCTGCTTCCCCGTGATGGCCTGAACCTTCTCCCGGTATTCCTCGACATGAAGCAGATTCACGCTTGTTAAGACAGAGACACCGTTGCGCATGAGTTCCTGTACGTCCTGCCAACGGTAACGGTTCCGACTTCCGGGAGGATTCTCAGCGGCAAGAGGATCGATGACGCACACTTGAGGGGCGCGCCGAAGAATCGCGTCCAAATCCATCGCTTGGCCACTGGAGGTCGCCAGGGGCTCAATCCGTTCCAGTTTCCTCAAAAGCGCCTGAAGCTCTCCGGATGGTTGCCGCTGTACCGCGCCGACAACGACATCCTCTCCGCGCTCACGCCGGCGGCGGGCTTCATCGAGCATGCGATACGACTTTCCCACGCCGGGGGCATAGCCAAGAAAGATCTTCAGCCGCGCACCCCAACGCTTGCTCTCTTCGGCTTGCACCTGTTTGAGAAGCCGCTCAGGGTTGGGCCTGGGGAGTTCAGATATGCGCATGATTCGAATCTTCTTGCGACAAGTGTAAACCCGGCAGGTGCAGCCGGCAACGCAAGGACGCAGAGCGTTCCGTTGGGTTTATGGAAATCTTACAGAGCTCTCAGGACTTACTGATGGCCGTCTCGATAATTTAAATGTTTGGGTTGGGATAATTCAGGTCGTTGAATTCATCGAAATGAGGGCGGCGATGTCGGGCGCGCCCACCGTTTTCCCCGGTACCATGAACCTCATCATCTTGATCGTGATTTGTTTGCTTGCCTGTGCGTTCCTGTTATACGTGTTACTCCAATGGATGCGTGAAACGAAGCGCAAACCAGCAGGCCGGTTCGGGATTCCCGACGCGCGCAAAGAGGGCGCTTCGGAAGACAACAGCACGCCGAGGCGGTCACCCGGAGGCATCGGTAGGAAGTGAACAAATACTATCGAGTCACGAACCCAAGTCCGAGCCTGAATCCTGAGGACTCCTAACGATATGACCGTTCTGGATCTGCTCCTCGGGCGGCCTCTTGCCTCCGATGAATCACGCGGGGAACAGATCGGATCGCTGGTCGGCATCCCCATCTTTGGCTTGGACGCCCTGAGTTCCGCCGCATACGGACCCGAGGCCGCGCTCACCCTTCTGATCCCCCTCGGCGCAGTCGGAATCTCCTACATCATTCCCATCAGCATGAGCATCATCGTTCTGCTCACAATCGTCTATTTCTCCTATCGCCAGACCATTCAGGCCTATCCCGGCGGCGGAGGGTCTTACACGGTGGCGCGCCAGAACCTTGGAGCTTCCGCAGGACTTCTGGCGGCCGCTGCGCTGATGATTGACTACGTTCTAGTCGTCGCAGTTGGCATATCTGCCGGCGTGGGAGCGCTCGTGTCGGCGGTGCCGCGGCTGCAATCCTGGACTCTTTTCTTGTGTCTGGTGATTCTGGCGATCATCACCTTGGTAAATCTTCGAGGTGTCCGAGAAACGGGACTTCTCTTTACGGTTCCCACGTATCTCTTCGTAGGTTGTCTTCTTCTAGTCATCCTCTTGGGTATTTTGAAGACCTTTGCATCGGGCGGTCGGCCCGAGCCTGTCGCGCCCCTGCCGAGGCTCCCCTTTGTGGCCGCCGTGCCCAGTCTTTGGTTGCTACTGCAAGCTTTCGCAAGCGGTTGCACTGCCATGACCGGTGTTGAGGCAGTCAGCAACGGAGTCAAAGCTTTTCGCGAGCCTGTCGTTCCCACAGCGAGACGCACCCTCACGATAATCATCGCCATTCTCGCCGTTATGCTGGCGGGAATCGCCTACCTGGTTCATGCGTATGGGATTTCAGCCACGAATCCCGGGCAACCGGGGTATCAGAGCATACTCTCGATGCTGCTTGGCGCAGTCGTTGGCCGGGGAATCTTCTATTATGTTTCGATCGCGTCCATCCTTCTGGTTCTTGCTCTTTCGGCAAACACGGCGTTTGCGGATTTTCCGCGCTTGTGCCGTGCCATCGCGCAAAACAACTATCTTCCACACTCCTTTGCGACACGAAGCCGCAGACTCGTACACTCCTACGGAATCTACTTGCTGACAGGACTAGCAGGCATTCTCTTGGTCCTCTTTCGCGGAGTGACGGATCGCCTGATCCCGCTGTTTGCGGTCGGGGCCTTCCTCGCCTTCACCCTCTCCCAGGCCGGAATGGTGAGTCACTGGAGGCGTGTTCGAGGCAAAGGAGCGACGCGGAGCATCATTGTGAACGGCCTCGGAGCACTGGCGACGGGCGTGACCCTGGTCGTGGTCCTCATCGCAAAGTTTACCCAAGGGGCTTGGGTGACCATGCTTCTGATCCCAAGCCTTCTCGTAGCCATGGTCGCAGTACGCCGCCATTACCATCGAGTGTTTCTCGAAACACGAAGCGTCGCTCCTCTTGAACTAAACGACCTCTCGCCTCCGCTCGTGGTGGTCCCAATCAAAAACTGGAGTCACATCGTCAAGAAGGCACTGCGCTTCGCATTGAAAATCTCCCCCTGCGTTCGAGCGGTCCATGTTGACTGCGGTCAAGGCTCCTCCGTCCTGCGTCAGGAATGGTGCCGATTCGTCGAGCAGCCGACACACGAAGCGGGAGTAGCCACGCCGCAGCTCGTCGTATTGCCTTCCCGTTATCGCTACATTCTGTCACCCATTGTCGATTACGTTCTCGAAGCCGAACGGACGTGTCCAAATCAACAGATAGCGGTTCTCATACCCGAATTGGTTCAACGGCACTGGTATCACCACATATTGCACAACAAACGAGCGGCGGTTCTCAAAGGTCTCCTGCTCCTGAAAGGTAATCAACGAATCGTAGTCATTAACGTGCCGTGGTATCTCGAGTCGTGAGTTGGCGCCTCCTTCGATGCCGGGTCGATCCCAGACCTCTACTTCAGCAAAAATGAGCCCAAACCGCCAATTCCGTTTACCTGCGTTGCTTTTTCGGTTTTAACCCCGCCAAAACAAACCGAAATGCCGTAGTTTTCGTGACGCGTTTCGGTCCATATTTCTTGGTAAACCTTCGAGGTGCTAATCACTCTTAAATTAGCCAGACCTGTCAATGCAAGCGTTAATCAGGCGTTGCTTGCAGTAAACCCGTCTTGCGATTCATCCTTACGCCTGTGCCTGAGTCTTTGAATAGATTGTGGGTCACTGCGGCTGTGCAAACTGAGTATCATATCTTCCAAGCAGATAAAGGGATGGGTTGAAATGGAAGAAGATACGAGGCGCGTCCACAGATTCATCGAGGCTTTCGAGAAACTCTATGGAAGGAAGCCCAAACCAGAAGATGCCGAGGGAGATTTCAAGAATCAAGTTGCAGAGGACATGCAAATGAGCGTGGGGGGAGCACGTTACTATCTAAGGTTGGCCGCTGAACAGGAAAAGAAGGAGACCTGAGTTAGCCACGCGAACCGGTCCATCACGGAAATCAAGAACTGACGCGATGGGTGTTTAGCGATACTAATCCTCCAAAGTAGCTCAGTCTTCCGAAGAGGCTGCCCAGGATGTGACTGAGATTTCTCAAAACCTACCTCGAGTAATGCTGCAGATGAGTCTTCGAATCTCTTCTGGACATGAGGTTTGCTCCATCGTCTC
>DATKPS010000147.1:0-29316 GCA_035524015.1 Candidatus Sulfotelmatobacter sp. | reverse complement strand
CCTGTTCTCCGAACAGGAGGCGCGGCTGGTAACCCTGATCACACTATGGAGAGACGGAAACCATGCGAATGAGTGCAACGGAAATTCCACGCGTTTGAAAACCTTGCTGGCGCCGTACGTGGACCGGTGGTTGCGTACTAGAAGCTTCCACACGTTTGTTTCTTTAGCTCAATAATCCCACTCTGCCGACCGCACCAACAAACGTACCAATAGCACCGGATCGTTTGTCAGGCATCAGCCAGGAATTTCATCAACTTCAGATTTCAACGAGGGGCCCAGGGAAATGGACAAGACCGTAGGGAAAATCGAGTGCAACGCGACTGGGTGTGTCAATGCGGCGGTGGTGGTCATCGCGGGCCGTGACGTCTGTCTCGACCATTTTTTCGTCAGTTGTTACGAGCACTTGGATGTGCTGGAGTCGAAGATCCGCGGCCGTTCGCTCGAAGACTCATCGATTCACGTTGCGAAACATTTCCTGGAAGAATGCTCGAACCGCGCGCTACTGATCTCCTTGCAGTACAAACAACTCACCAACCTGGAGCGTTCTCGTCTTCTGGAAATTCTGCTGTCGTGTGGAGACCTGCAACGCCTCCTTCCTAAGGCTATCGAACGCGCAAATTCGCCGGGTTACAGGTTGCGGCAAACTGTTTCGTAAAAGGCTTGCACGAGCCGACAACGTCGGCCGGATTACCCGCGCCGCGGTCCTCGTCCGTCCTGAAACTCAGTTAGAAGCGTGCGCGCCGCCGCGAATGGGCTAATTTCACCCTTGCGCACCAAGTCCTCAATCTGCGGCAGTCTCTTCTCGATTTTGGGATCCCGCAGAAATGCGGTCTCCAGCTCGGCGTTAATCATTTGACGTGTAGCGGCCAGGGCCTGTTCGCGCCGTAGCTCTTTGCGCAGCCCCCGTTCCAACTGAAATTTTTCGTGCTGCAGAACACAGTCCCACACTTCAGAGATGCCGCGGCCGGTCTGGGCGCTGCACAGCAAAACCGGCGGGCTCCATCCTCCTGCGCCCGGAGCAAACAGATGCAGTGCACTTTCGTAATCGGCTTTCGCCAGCTGTGCACGTTCTAGTTGCGCGCCGTCGGCCTTATTGATGGAGATAGCGTCTACCAACTCGAGGATTCCCCTCTTAATACCCTGCAATTCGTCGCCGGCTCCCGGCAACAGAAGCAGCAAAACAAAGTCCGTCATGGAACGAACCGCAATTTCCGACTGCCCGACGCCAACCGTCTCGACCCAGATGTTGTTGAAACCCGCCGCCTCGCAGACCAGCATAGTTTCCCGAGTTCTTCCCGCTACGCCGCCCAGCGATCCTCGCGAAGGAGATGGCCGGATGAATGCGTTCGGCTGCATGGCCAGAGTTTCCATGCGAGTCTTGTCTCCAAGGATGCTGCCTCCCGTCACCGGGCTCGATGGATCAACGCTTAACACCGCAAGCTTTTCGCCTGGCTGGCGAAGAATGTGCATACCCATCTTGTCGAGAAAAGTGCTCTTGCCCACACCGGGCACACCGGTCACCCCAATGCGTCGGGACTTTCCCGTGTGCGGCAACAAGGCATCCAGGATTTTCGCCGAAAGTTCGTTGTCGGAAGGAAGATCGCTCTCGATGACGGTTATCGTGCGCGCAAGTGTGGCTCGGTCCCCCGCCAACACACCGGAAACATATTGTTCAGCCGACAAACGGCGTGTGCGCAATGCTTACCTCTGCAGTGCGTGCAGAACTTCCTGCGCGGAGAGCGGAATACGTGTTCCTGGCCCAAAAACGCCGCCGGCCCCTGCTGTGCGTAGCGCCTCGTAATCTTGCGGAGGAATCACGCCGCCCACGACCACCAGAATATCCGGACGGCCCAGTCTCTTCAATTCCCGGATCACCTCGGGCACCAGGGTCAAGTGTCCACCGGCCAACGTGGAAATGCCCAGGACGTGAACGTCATTCTCCACGGCCATCCGGGCTACTTCTTCGGGTGTCTGAAACAGCGGACCCAGGTCTACGTCAAAGCCCAAGTCGGCAAATGCGGTGGCAATTACTTTTGCGCCGCGGTCGTGCCCGTCCTGACCCATCTTGGCCACCAGGATGCGCGGGCGCCGCCCTTCGGCTTTGGCAAACGATTCGACCTGATTCCGGGCTTTTGCGAATTCTGGGTCTTGCCGGCTTTCCGAGGAGTACACGCCGGAGATGGTATGATGCACCGCCTGGTATCGCCCAAACACTTTCTCAAGAGCTACAGAAATTTCACCTAGCGTTGCGCGCTTGCGTGCTGCATCCACGGCCAATTCCAGGAGATTCCCTTCACCGGAGCTAGCGCATTTTGTCAGCGCCGCGAGTGCCGAGTCCACTTCCTTTGAACTGCGCTTAGCCTTGACGTTCTTTAGGCGAGCCAACTGATTCTCCCGGACAGCAGCATTGTCGACCACCAGCACATCGATCGGTTTCTCATCTTCCACTACATACTTATTTACGCCCACGATGGTTTCGCGGCCGGAATCGATGCGCGCTTGCCGCCGGGCCGCAGCTTCTTCGATGCGCATCTTGGGTAAACCGGATTCGATGGCGCGGGTCATGCCGCCCAACTTCTCGACTTCCTGGATCAGCGTCCAGGCTTTGCTGGCCAGTTCCGCGGTAAGGGACTCGACATAATAGCTGCCACCCCACGGATCTACCACGTGGGTGATGCCGGTCTCTTCTTGAAGGTAAATCTGCGTGTTCCGCGCGATCCGAGCCGAAAAATCCGTGGGCAGAGCCAACGCCTCGTCCAGTGCGTTCGTGTGCAGAGACTGCGTTCCGCCCATCGCCGCAGCCATGGCTTCGATTGTGGTGCGGATGACGTTATTGAAAACATCCTGCGCGGTAAGACTCCATCCAGAGGTTTGCGAATGGGTGCGCAGCGCCATCGACTTGGGATTTTTGGGGTTGAACTGTTTCACCAGTTTGGCCCAAAGCAACCGCGCCGCCCGCATTTTCGCAATTTCCATGAAATGGTTCATGCCAATCGCCCAGAAAAAGCTGAGGCGCGGGGCAAATTCGTCGATATCCAGCCCCGCGTGCAACCCTGTGCGCAGGTACTCCAAGCCATCGGCCAACGTGTACGCCAGTTCAATGTCGGCAGTCGCGCCCGCCTCCTGCATGTGATAACCCGAAATTGAAATGCAATTGAATTTCGGCATGTTCGAGGAACAATAACGGAAAATGTCGCCGATGATCCGCATAGAGTGGCTCGGCGGATAGATGTATGTATTCCGAACCATGAACTCTTTCAGAATGTCATTCTGGATCGTCCCGGTCAGTTTCTGCGTTGGCACACCCTGTTCCTCGGCAGCAACGATGTAAAAGGCCATAATCGGCAGCACGGCGCCATTCATGGTCATGGATACAGACATCTGATCTAGCGGGATCTTGTCGAACAGAATCTTCATGTCTTCGACACTGTCGATGGCCACACCGGCCTTCCCGACGTCACCCGTTACCCGCGGATGATCGGAGTCGTACCCGCGATGGGTGGCCAGGTCAAAGGCGACACTCAACCCTTTTTGCCCGGCAGCGAGATTGCGCCGGTAAAAAGCGTTCGAATCTTCGGCCGTGGAAAACCCGGCGTATTGCCGTATCGTCCAGGGACGCAGAGCATACATCGATGTGTAGGGGCCGCGAAGAAACGGCGGAAATCCGGCTGCATAGTCCAAATGTTCAATTCCAGCCAGATCTGCGGCCGTGTAGAATGGTTTTACCTCGATACCCTCCGGAGTCATCCATTTCTGACGTGTCATGTCACGGCCTCTTGCCAGTGCGACAAAAACCTCACCGCGTCCATGCCCAGATACGCGAAATCCTTAACACCCGCCGCACGCAGCGCTTCGATCTGTTCTTTGGGATTTCCGGCAACAATCACTGGCGCTTTCGTTTGCTTGCAGGCCTCTTGGGCAAACGCCAAGTATTCGGGGTCGGAACTGCACAGCACGACGAGATCAGCCGGTTCCAGCGTGTCGGAGGTTTTCACTTCAAACCCGGCACAACCAAACAGGTTCAAGCAGAAATTTGAGCGAGCCATTTTCATTTTCACGTCGCCCCGTTGCAGCAAAAGCACACGGGGACGTTTGCCCGACTGCTCCACTCGCCTGCGGACTTTCTCGTACGGCTCGGCCATGCGCCAGGAGCTTGCCGGCAACGACGCGTCCTTTGGCAGCGTTTCCGACAGGTCGGGATAGTTGTTCACTCCGACCAGTGTGAGCTTGCGCTGCGCCACCGCCTTTTCCTTTGCAGCCCGAGCGGCAGCGATCGCCGTGTCGCGATTCTGCAAACCGCCCTCGTAGACCTTCCAAGCCTCCTGAGCGATCGACGCCGTTAGGGACTCAATGTAGTAAGAGCCACCGCCCGGATCGGACACGTCCTCGAAATGGGACTCCTCTCGCAGAATACGGCCGAGGCTCCGGGCCAAGTGCTCTGGAAAACGCGCGCTGATAATTACCAGGACATCGCATCCACCGAAAATCGCGCTCATCGCTTCCGTGGTGCAGCGCATCAGGTTTGCGGAGGGATCGTACAGACTCTTATCCGCGAGCGAGGTCTTCGACCAAATGATCATCGGTTCCGAAGACAACTTCCCCCAGAGCTGCCGCGCCGCGCGCAGCTTAGCAATCTCAAAAAAATAGTTTGTTCCGACGGAGAAGACGAAATTCCTTTGCTTTCCTTGCGATTCCGCCAGTCCGTATCCGATTTCGCGCACTGCGGTCGCTCCCTGCTCGTGAAGGAGGTCTCCGCGGACCGCGTCCCTTGGGATGTCGGCCTCAGCAGCACTCCGCCATGTGCCGGTAAACCGCACCTGCCCGGTGCTATTTGGCAGGTCTTCGGCACGATAAAACGGCCGAACCGTGATGCCCTCGTCCGTGCGCCAAAGCAGTTTCTTATCGTAGTCCGCGCCTTTCAGATCCGCACGAATTGCCGCTTCCCATTCAGCCGTTGAAATTGGGGGGAATTCCTCCCACATTACTTTTTTCCCTCCTGCACGACTTCGATCAGGTAACCAAGCGCAGCGGCGTCTGTGGTTTTTGGGTGCACAAAAAATACCGTAGTGCCACGCGATCCTGGTCGGGGCGCAGCATCGATGATGTGAAAGCCTTTGCGCTTCAAATAATCGAAGGCCTTCTGAATGTCCGCCACGCGCAAGGCGATATGCGCAAATCCACCTCGCCCGCCGTTTTTTTCGATCTGCTTGGCTACAGGCGACTCTGCAGACAGTGGCTCCAGGAGTTGGATCAGATTCGGGCCGTCGCCGATGCGCAGCAATATTTCGCGCACAAGGTCCTTGCCTTTCACGTCTTCGCGATGCAGTTCCGTGAAGCCCATCAACTTGTAAGCATTCACTTGGTTCTCCAGGTCGCCCTGTTTTACCGCAATCGCCACGTGATCATAAAACAAAAAACCAGGCAGCTCGTGCGTGTCTATGCCCATGTCAACACCACCTGTCCGCTCTTTACGCTGTCACCCACGTTCACTTTTACTTCGGCTACCTTGCCGCCAACCGGAGCCGTAATCTCCGTTTCCATCTTCATCGCTTCCAGCACAAACAACAGGTCGCCGGCCACAATCGTCTGGCCCGGCCTTACATTCGATTTCACCGCGATTCCCGCGACGGGGCTGCGACAAACCTTATCCTCGTCCACGGGAGTATCGGCGCCCGCGGTACCGCTCTCTGCCATTGCTGGTTTTGCCGCGGGCACACTGGCCAAGCCTGTCTGCGCAACAAAGCTCGGAAGCGTCGGCGGAGGTTCCGGCGCAACCTCAACTTCCACTTCGTAGACTTTCCCATCCACTGTTACCTTGAGTTTCATGCCTCACCTTAGATCAACGACGTCCACGAACAAATTCAATTCCGTGCGATGCCTGCACGGTCGCGCGTCCCTGCATGGCCCAGGGGGATTCGCCGCTCAAGCGGATTTGGCGAATCGATGCGCGCTTTCCGAGGAACGCGGCAACGGCCGCTGAAATTACCAGCAGAATTTCATGAGAGAACCCTTGCTCCACTTCTTTGGTCGGACTCGCGTGGGATGCGGGAGGAACGGCTTTCGCAGCCGCCAGCAGCGATTCCAGCTTCTCCACACGTTGCCGCAGCTCCCGTAGCTCTTCTTCCAGTGCCTTCATTTCGTGCTTCGCCATAATCTCGCCAGCCTCAGAGCGGAATCAACCCGTGTTTCTTCGGCGGACGCAACTCCCGTTTGGTGTGGAGGAATTCCAGCGCTTGCGCTAGTGCCCTGCGGGTGAACGCCGGTTCGATGATGTCGTCCACGAGCCGGCGGCCGGCAGCGACGTACGGCGTCGAGAAAGCATCGCGGTATTTCTCAATCATTTCTTTACGTTTCTTGGCCTTATCCTTCGCCGTTTCGATCTCTTTCTTGAAAACGATTTCCGCCGCGCCTTCCGCACCCATCACAGCGACTTCCGCTGTAGGCCACGCGTATACGCGATCTGCGCCCATGTCTCTTCCGCACATGGCCAGATAGGCGCCGCCGAAAGATTTGCGCAAAATCACCGTCACTTTTGGCACCGTGGCTGCCGAATAGGCAAAAATCATCTTGGCGCCATGGCGAATGATCCCGCCGTATTCCTGATCGATTCCGGGCAAAAAGCCCGGCACATCCACAAACGTCACCAGTGGGATGTTGAAGGCGTTGCAAAACCGGATAAATCGCGAGGCCTTATCCGAGGCATTGATGTCCAGCACCCCCGCCATCGCCGCGGGCTGGTTCGCGATAATTCCTATGGTTCGGCCGATGATTCGCGCGAAGCCCACAACGATATTCGTGGCGTATCCCGCCTGCACTTCCAGAAAATCGCCGGCGTCCACCACGTTTACGATCACCTCGCGAACGTCATAGGGTTGCTTGCCATCTACAGGAACAATGGTGCTTAGCCGGGGATTCAAGTCTACGTTGCCATCGCTTGCCAGTTCCGGCGGATCCTCGGCATTATTTGAGGGCAGGAAGCTCAGCAGCTTCTTGCAGAGCAACAGCGCGTGACGATCGTCTTCGGCGATAAAGTGAATCACCCCGGACTTCGCCATGTGCGCGTCAGGTCCGCCCAGCGATTCCGCGGTCACGTTTTCCCCGGTCACCTGTTTAATGACGTTTGGACCGGTGATGAACATCTGCGCCTTGCGTGTCTGTATGATGAAGTCCGTCAGTGCCGGTGAGTACGCCGCCCCTCCGGCGCAGGGTCCACAAATCACCGAGATTTGCGGCACCGCTCCACTGAGCATCACGTTCTGGTAAAACACCTGGCCATAACCGGATAGCGAATCGATTCCCTCCTGGACGCGTGCGCCTCCGGAATCGTTGATGAAAACGAAGGGCGTACCTGTTTTCATCGCTTGCTGCATGGTTTCGGCCACTTTTCGCGAGTGCACTTCGCCAGCCGAGCCGCCCGCGACCGTGAAATCCTGGCTTGCCAGATGCACTCGGCGTCCAAGAACCGTTGCCGCCCCTGTAACCACTCCATCTGCGGGAAAACTCTTGTCCGCCATGCCAAAGAGGGTGGCGCGATGTTCGGCAAACATGCCGGACTCCTGGAAGCTGTTTGGGTCGCACAGTTCCGCGATTCGTTCGCGTGCCGTAAGCTTGCCGCCCTGATGCTGTTTCTCAATTCGTTCTTTTCCACCGCCAAGTTCCAACTCCGCTCGACGGCTCTTTAATTCCTCGATCCGCTGCTGCATCGTTTTCATAGACTCTGGCCTCTATGCCGGAGACACCGTGACAACATGCTTCTTGCCTTCCAACTGCACTTCGTACTTGATGGTCTCGCGAACCGGATTGGCCGCCCCCTCACCCTGAGGCGCGGTTGCCGTCGCGGGTTTTGGATCCTTTGCAACGCTCTTCGGACCTTGCGCACGCTCGGCGAAGAATTTTGGCGCCACTTTCGGAAACATGGCGCACGTTAAAATATCCTCGTCTGAGCCGTCGCAACCATCCAGTGCAATTGCCGTCGTTCGTAATTGATCCCATTCGGGTTTCAGCAAGTCGGCCGGACGCATCATGATCGGCGATTTCTTGGTCTGCTTCTCACAACGCGACATCACCTCGGGATCCCGCTCTCCCAGGGTCGATCCGTAGTAGCCCAGCATCAAATCCGCAAACTCCGCAGTGATCACTTTGTAGCGCCCCATCAAAACGTTGAACACCGCTTGCGTTCCTACAATCTGACTCGACGGCGTCACCAGTGGCGGATATCCTGCGGTCTTGCGAACCTCAGGAACTTCCAGCAAAACCTCCCTGATCTTGTCCGCCGCTCCCTGTTGTTTGAGCTGGCTTTCCATGTTCGAAATCATGCCGCCCGGAATCTGGCTTTCAAAAATTTCCGTGTCGACGCCGGTGATATTCGACAGAAACTCGCTGTAACGTGGCCGGATTTTTGCAAAATGGTCCCGAATCTTTAGCAGCCGTGCCATATCGAGATTCGTCGTATAGCCAGTCCCCTGCAACATTTCCACCAAGCTTTCCGTGGGATTGTGCCCCGGCCCCAAACTCAAGGAACTAATTGCCGTATCGACCGCGTCCGCTCCAGCTTCAATCGCTTTCATCAGCGAAACCAGCGTAACTCCCGTCGTGGCATGCACGTGCACGTGAACTCGGACGTGTTCACCGAGCTCCTCCTTTATGGCCTTCACGGTGTCGTACGCTGCCTGAGGCTTCAATAGGGCGGCCATATCCTTAATGCACAGCGAGTCGCATCCTAAGTCCACCAACCGTTTCGCCAGTTGCACGTAACCTTCCACCGTGTGCAGCGGGCTGATGGTATAGCAAATCGTTCCTTGGGCGTGCTTCCCGGCTTTCTTCACTGCCGCAATCGCGCGCTTCACGTTGCGCACGTCATTCAAGGCATCAAATACGCGGAAAACGTCCATGCCGTTATCCGCAGCGCGTTCCACGAAGCGATCCACCACGCTGTCTTCGTAGTGCCGGTAACCCAGCAGGTTCTGGCCGCGTAGCAACATCTGTAGACGGCTGTTTGGCATCAATTTTCGAAAGGTACGCAGGCGTTCCCACGGGTCTTCGTTCAGAAAGCGAATGCAAGCGTCAAAGGTCGCCCCGCCCCAACACTCCACACTCCAAAAGCCTGCTTTGTCGATGTCTTCGCACGCAGGCACCATATCTTCGAGCGCCATTCGGGTGGCAAGTAAACTCTGGTGAGCATCTCTCAAGATGAGCTCAGTCACATCGATGGTTCGTGGCATGACGTCAGTCCTTTAGTGGGAGCCGGTGGGGTTTCTGGGGGCGGCCCGTGGCTTGTAACGCAATAGTCTATCACCGCCCGTCTACGGCAAGACGTGACGAACGAACAGTGGGCATGTGGGGAACACGCCATGCTGCAAAACGTAACTGCCTCATATGAAAAGCAATAGCAGATTGCGTGCGCAATCCTCACATAGCGCATTCGGCACAGCGTGTTCCTTACCCCGGCCCGCTATGTTGAGATAAAGGTATGACGCAGGTACGCGAAAGCGAACGGCGCCGCACGCGCCGTGTACGCATGAGGCAAACGTTACGCGTGCGCCCATGCAGTCCCAAAGATGGTTCCTTCGAAGAACTTGGATTCACGAAGAACATGTCGCAGGACGGCTTGTATTTCGTAACCGAACGCGCGGAGTATTACGAAGGGATGCGCTTGTTCTTTACCGTGCCCTACCATTCCCCTTATAGCCAACAAAACTACGAGTATCTTGGAGAGATCGCCAGAATCGATGAACTAGGGAATCGCCAGAGGGGCATCGCGGTAAAATTTTTGTCCTCCGCAAAATCCAAAACTTATTCCACCTGAGTGCCCGGGATTCTACTGCATGTAGGATCATCCATACCCTTTGTCTCTACGTCGAGTACCTGAATAGCGTCATGAAGCCAAAGTCCATGTGCATTTGTTGATGGCAGTGAAACAAGGTGTCGCCAGGATGGTTCGCGAGTAACTCCACCTCCACGATTTGCCGGTGCGGCACGATCACCACGTCCTTGATCACCCCCGCTGTTTTCGTTCCTGCTACGTTTCGCAGTTCGAAGGAGTGCCGGTGCAAATGCACGGGATGATCGTCATCGCTTTGATTGTCGAAACGCAGCAGGTAGCGGTGGTTTTCCTTCACCAGGACCGGGTCGGTCTTGGGATATTCTTTACCGTTGATAGTCCAATGATCCACCCAGTTATTTCCGGCAAATTTCCTGCGAAAAACGAGAGGAACAATTTCCAAAGGTTCAGGCGGTGTCGCCGCTTGGTCAGAAGCCTCTCCAGCAGAACCGAACACCGTGTAATCCCACTCTGTATCGCTCGGCGCAACCCAGCGAGGCGTCTCGCTGTGGTTTTGGTATTCGACTACCACACCCAGACCTTGATTCCGCATTCGGTCATTCACTTCGCCCAGAATCCATACACCCGGAGTATTCATGGGCACAATTGCATCCACGCGCTCGGCGGGTCCTAGCGTCAGCGTTTCCACCAGGCGCGGATTCGGCACCGGGTTGCCGTCCAAGCTCACCACTTCAAATTGATGGCCGGCCAGCGCGAGTTGATGAGTCATTGTCGCGTTGGCATTCAAAATTCGAAGCAATACTCTCTGTCCTTCCCGTACGCGTACTGGCTCGCCATGTCCAAGCGCATGGCTGTTGATCGAGAACAGATTATAGGCGGGCTCAAGAGTCCCTTCCCCTGCGCCACTCGTCAGGTAGGGTTTCCATCCATGCAGGCACAACGGCACTTCTGCGTCGTAGCGGCCGGGTTCATTCTTCGGCTCGATATAGAACATCCCAAACTGGCCCGTAAATGTCGCGCGATTAAGATTGCGCCCAGCAGCGACATGCGTGTGATACCACCGTGTGCCTGACGGACGAACCACAAATGTGTATCGCTGCGAAGTTTTCGCGGGAATCAGCGGCGTGCCCTCTTCCTCCGATCCATCCACCTCTGGCGCGACGAACAAGCCATGCCAATGCACTATCTCCGGCTCCTTCGTGTCGTTGATAACTTCTATGGTGACCTGCTGCCCCTCACGAAAACGCAGCAGAGGGCCCGGTACGGAGCCGTTGTACCCCGTGGTCTTCACCGTTTTCCCCGGCGCGATTTCCAGTTCCACTAGGGAGATTCTTAGAGTGGCATCGGCCTTAGGACTGTCGACTAGTAGCTTGCGGACGCTGCTCGGTAGCAGCGCCACGCCAACTCCCGTTCCCACGCGTGCCAAGAATTCGCGGCGAAACATGCCCCTATTCTGCCATGACCAGCATGGTCTCGCGCTCGCAGCGCTCTCGTTCTTCGCCCTGCTCGTCTACCAGAGCAGCTTTAGACCCAGCTGAACTTGACGAGACGTGGTCGCGGTGGAGGTGATGACCCCTGCCGTGGGCGATGGTCCTCCGGTGGCGGCTGCGTATACCACGGGGTTGGGAGTATTCAGATTCGTGTGGTTGAAAAGGTTGAAGAACTCTGCGCGGAATTGCAGGTTCATTTTCTCCGATATCGAGAATCGCTTGGCCAGCGAGAGATCGGTTTCCACTAGTGACGGCCCTTCCAAAACGTTGCGCCCCACGTTCCCATAGGTTCCCGCCAGCGGCTGGAGGAACGCCAGCGGATTGAAGTACTCATCAGCACCACCCAGAATGACGTTACCCGTAAAGTTCGGATTCCAGGAAGGCCGCACCGGATTGCGGGTGTCACCGTCGTTCGACGGGTTGTAGGATAACTGCGGCGTGAACGGCAGTCCGGACTGTGCGGTAACGATGGCGCTAACTTGCCAATTGGCGATGAGCAAATTCTCCCACTTCCCATCAACCGGCCGCGAGCGTCCGTACGGCAGGTCATACGTAGCCTGCACCACACCGGAATTGCGCACATCGAACGAAGCACGTCCATAATCCGCAATGGGATCCAATGGATTGGAGACAAACGCCGGGGAGTTTGTCGCCACGCTTGTATTCATGTTGTCGCCGTCATCCAGCGTCTTGGAATAGGTATAGACGCCGCGGAATTGCAGCCCATTCGTCCAATGGTGATTCAAATCCACGTCGAGTCCGTTGTACGAGCTTATGCCTTCGGAGAACCAGTGGGTGGTGTTCCAGACCTTAGGGTTCTCGAGGGCTGCCCCGGATGGGTAATAGAGCGTTCCGTCGGGATAGCCTGTCGGGCACGGAGAAGCAGGGCAAATCGTCGGCGCCGGCAAGTTTGCATCCAGCGAGAGCAGTTCGTGGTAACCATGCGAACCGACATAGCCCAAGGCCAAAGTGGTGTTGGACCACAGTTGTCGCTCAATTTTCAAACTCCAGGTCTCCACCGTGGGCGTCTGGAGATTCGGTTGCACGCCACTGGGAATGACTTTTGCGCCCGAGTAGCTCGCGTCGGGGGAAATGCTCGAGAACGGGATGCTCTTCACCGCGTACACGGTGTTGTAAGGGCCATTCTGGTCCAGCCGGTAGCTCAAGTTGTCTAACAGTGCGTAATAGGTGCCAACTCCCGCGCGCACCACGGCTTTCTTCGAACCCCAAGGCGACCAGGCTACCGCCACACGCGGTGCCGGTAAGAACTTGGCGTTGTTTACTGTCAACGCTGAACCGCTCACCACCGGCTGCGTAAGGATCACGCCCTGTGCATCAAACGCGTAGTTCGACGCCCGTCCCAGTGCTTCGTTCCATCCATTGGTCGATTCCGACCGGAAACCAATCCGCAATTCCAAATTCGGTTTCAGTTTAACCGCATCCTCTATGAACGCCGCTCCTTCCCACGAACGCCAGGAAAGCGGCGTGTAGCTGGGAGCATACGTGTAGGTGCTCACGGTGCCTTGCAGAAAAGTCTGCAGATTGGTGAACGAGATCTGTCCATACTGATCCTGCACCAGTGAATCGTTGGATTGGATGCGCTGCAACCAGCCTCCAAAACTGATGGTGTGCTTGCCATGAGTGTAGGAAACCTGGTCGGTCAGGGTAAATAGATTCCGTACGTCAACCAGATTGCTTCCCGCATTCGTGCCGCCGTTGGTGATTTGCGACGCGCCGTTCAGCGTTGTTCCGCCACCAACTACTACAGCTCCCACCGGCAAGCCATCGTGGACCCATCCAGGCAAATCCACAGTGGTTCCGCTGTCGAAGTAAAACGCACCTCGCGAAAAGCCGAACACCGCCTTGTTGAGCAGGTTCGACGAAAAAATATGCGTCTCACTCAGGCTGGCCACCTGCCCTCGCAAGGTTACATCGTCATAGCTGATCGGGTTGCTAGTAGGCGAGTGTCCCTGGCTGTCGTCGATCGTATAAACTCCCGCGAACGAGTCTTGGTTGGAGAAAATGTGATCGATTCGCGCCGTCCCAAAGTCCTCTCGGATATGCTGAATGGGACTGTTGTAGGCTGTGGCGATCCCGCTTGGCGCTCCAGTCGAAGTCAGAATCTCCGGCCCATTCGCCACAGGCCAAAGCGCTAGCAAAGGCTGGATGCTCGGTACCGCGGAGGTCCGGGAAGTGTTGTCGGGTACCAGCGTTACGTCGCTCACTCCCAGCGTTTGCCGGTAGCCCTCATAGTTTCCGAACAGGAACGTTTTGTCTCGCTGAATCGGACCGCCCAGCGAAGCGCCAAACACATTTCGCTGAAAGTCGGGAATATCGGCGGGATCAAAGAAATTTCGCGCATCCATTGCGCTGTTCCGCACGAACTCATACAGCGAGCCGTGCAGCTGATTGGTTCCGCTTTCGGTCACGATGCTGATTTGCGCCCCAGGCCGTTTGCCATACTCGGCGCCGTACGTGTCTTTCACTACGGCAAATTCCCGTACGGCGTCTACGCCAAGCAGCTGCCCGCTGACACCTCCGGGAGTATCGTTGATTTCCGAAGCCCCGGTATATTCCACGTCGTTCAGCAGATATAGATTCTCTTGTGGACGACGTCCGGAAACCGAAAACATGTTCCCGGTGACGGAATTGGACGTACCCGTGCTTCCAGCCCGTTGTGAGGTGTAGTTCACAGCCCCCGGATTGAGCGTCAGCAGTTGGTCGTAACTACGGCCGTTCAGCGGCAAATCCTTCACTTGGCGCTGCCCCACAAGCCCGGAAGCATCTTCGGTGGTAGCTGCGAGATCGTACGGTGCGGAGCTGACCTCCACGGTTTGCCGCACATCGCCTAATTGCAACGTTAAATCAAGCTCGACGTGTTGCCCTACCACCAACACGATTCCGGTTTGGTGCTGAGTTCGGAACCCAGCCTTATCCAAGGAGATCTCGTAGCTCCCAACGGGCAAAGAGGGGGCATGAAAGCGTCCGGCCTCATCGGTCTCCAGGTCGCGTTCGGTGCCCGTCTCCAAGTTCTTGATACGAACACGGGCCCCTTGTATGCCCGCTTTAGATGCATCACGGACTATTCCTGAAATGGAAGCGTCATCCTGTGCGCGCGCGAGTGGCACAGCTTGCAGCGATAACACTGCAAAAATCAGCGCAAACAAAAATTGTCCAGATAAGCGGGTAAGTGTCAGAATGAGCGAATTCATTTCATTTTCCTTACACTTTGAGATTTTTGAGGGCCGCGCGCCTCAAGTTGTCGTGCTATGAGTTAAAAGAAAAACTGCGAACTGACGATTGACTGAGGAGGGTGGTCAACAACAACAGCCGAGGGAGGTGTGACAGCGAGAGTTAATGGTTTGGGCTTCCGTCTTGCGGGGAGGAACTTGCAAAGAAGCGGTGTGCTTCGAAACAAAAACCTTGTTGCCGAGAAACAGACTCACGGCCGCACCGTCCGTGACGACGACGCGAATCGCGCTGCATTTGGGGAATCCTTCGCACCCAGCGCGCGCGCTCCAGACCAAACAAGCTGCAGGCCTGCGCAAATCGCAATTAAGGCTACGACCGTCTTTAATTTCTGAGCTGGAACTTTGTGGGCAAAGATGCATCCCAAAATCACGCCAGGAACGCCTCCCAACAAAAGCTGCGCCAGCACTCGCGCGCTGATCGATCCAAAGGTCCAATGAACCACCCCGCCGATCGCCGCCAAAACCAGCCCGAAGCTCAGATCCGTGCCCACCACCTGGGCCGGCGTCATCTCGGAATAATTTAGTAGCAGCACCGTTCCCAGCGCCCCTGCTCCCGCGGAGGAGAAACCCGATTCCAACCCAATGGGAAAGGCCAGCCATGGCAGCCAATGCGGATTCTTTCTCGCGAATCCCGGTACCTGCGCCCGTGGAACAAAAGTGACGCTCGACGAAAGCGTCAACAAAACTCCAAGCACGATTATAACGACAGGATTGCTGCCCTGCCTTGCAACCACTCGCAGCGCAACCATCCCCAGCACCAAGCCTGGCACGGCTCCTAGCAGCAACAACCGAAAATAATGGGAATGAACCTGCTTGGTCGCCAGATAGAAAGGGGCTGCAATCAGACGCAACACACCCGCAAACACAAAGGTCGTTCCGACGGCCTCTCCCGCGGGTAGCCCCACAATCAGCAGTAACGCGGGAACGGTAAAGCTTCCTCCACCAATCCCGGTAAGTCCAACCGAAAGCGCGATCAGAAACCCGAGCACCCAGTGACTCACTGTGATCGCTCCGAAAAGGTGTGAATCCCACATTCCAGTTTCCGTCCACCCCAGCGGCCCGATCGTGGATTCTTTGGATCTTCCGGAACCGCCGTGCAGGGCTCACAGCCAATGCTCAAATACCCTTGGTCGTATTGAGGCAGATACTTCAGTTTGAGAGTGCCCGTGTATTCCCACACTTGGCCCCACGTCCAGTCTGCAAGTGGGCTCACCTTCGTCAGTGTTTTGCCGGAAGGCAACCGATGCAGTTCCGCATTTTTCAAATTCTTCCGAGTTACGGACTGCTCCCTGCGCAATCCTGTGAACCAGGTTTCGAATGGCTCCAGTGCCTCCAATAAAGGATCCACTTTTCTCAACTGGCAACATTTTGTGGGATCTTCGCGATACAAAATGCCAAGCGCGGATTCTTGCTCCGCCACACTCCGCTTGGGAGTCACGTTCACGAGATTGAGCTCCCACTCGCGGCTCAGTTCATCGCGGAACGCGTAGGTCTGGCTAAAGTGATAGCCCGTTTCCAAGAACAGAACCGGGATATTTGGCACCCGTTTTCGCAGCAAGTGCAGCACCACGATGTCTTCCGCCTGGAAGCTGCACGTAAAGCAACTATTCTCGCTGGAGTTTTCTTGCAGCACGAGGTCAATGACTTCGTCCGCCGTACGCCCCTTAAACGCTTCCAAATCTGCCACCATGCTCATCGCGATCCGCCTTTCTTTTCTGGATCGCGTAAGATACGCAGCGTCTCCGCAATCTTTACTGCGCGACCCAGGTCACTCTCGCTGCCATCCAGAGGCCCCGTGGAAGAAAGATCAAAGTGAAATTTGCCAGCAATGCTGGCGAACAAGGCGCGCTCCCGCGCACGAATGCCAGTTTCTTGCCAAGAAATGACGACCACTCCCAGCGACCACAGCGTATTGAAAAGAATGCGTCGCGATGATGGCGGTACTTCGCTGTAGTTAATCAAAGTACTTTCAAATCCATGCTCCAGCAGTACCCGTTCCACCGCCTCCGCTCGCGCCCGGTCTCCATCTACGGTGAAAATTGCTGGTCGATGACCTCGCCGCTGAATCCTTTCCTCGGGCGTGACCTTACCGCTCGCTACCAGAGACTGCCGGTCGGTTGGCCGTTCGCTCGGAAAAACCGACAAGTCCTCCCGAATCATTACCGCGCCAACCGTTGCATTCGTCAGCGGATCGATCAGGATCAAGCTTCCGGTGGTTCGATTCCGAGCGTAAGAATCAAAGAAGAGCGGCTGGCTGGTTTCGAACTCCACGGCCGCGATTCCGTTCATTTCCAGTTGGCTTGCCGGATGTTCTTCGAGGGTGTTGACGTTCACCTGGAACCGAATCATGGTCGGTTTCGCTTTCACATATCTGCCGGCATGTTTCGCCAAATAGACCTGTTGCAATTCCAGTGGCGTCGCATGCAGCCAAACGACCATGGCCAAAAAACGTTGCGACTGATACGGAGGGTCTTTTGGTGCCACCAGCATGTCCCCCCGGCTCAAATCGATCTCGTCCGCCAGTTTTAGTACCACCGATTGCGGCGCCTGTGCTGACTCCAGCTCTCCATCGAAACTGACAATCGACTCCACCTTCGTCCTCTGCCCCGACGGCAACGCCAAAACCGCATCGCCGGGTTGCACAATTCCGCTCGCAATGCGCCCCGCAAATCCGCGAAAGCTTGCGTCGGGACGGATGACGGATTGAAGCGGCAATCGCAGCGCATCCATTTCCACATGAGGCCGAATCGGCACAGTCTCCAAGTGCTCCAACAGGGTCGGTCCGGTGTACCACCCCATTCGCTCGCCGCGGTCGACGAGATTGTCTCCCTCAAGGGCACTAATTGGAATGCACTGAACAGAGGTGAGCCCAAGGTGAGCAGCAAGTTTTAAAACTTCTTCGCGCAAGCGTCCAAATGTTTCTTCGCTGTAATCGACCAAGTCCATCTTGTTCACAGCGGTTACCACATGGGAAATCCCAAGCAATGAAGCGATATAGGCGTGCCGTCGTGTTTGCGGCAGCAATCCTTTCGAAGCATCGACCAGAATCACCGCCAAATCCGCTGTCGAAGCTCCCGTCGCCATGTTTCGGGTGTACTGCTCGTGCCCAGGAGTGTCCGCGATAATGAACTTCCTGCGCGCCGTGCTGAAGTACCGATACGCCACATCAATCGTGATGCCTTGTTCCCGCTCTGCCCTGAGTCCATCAGTCAACAGTGAAAAATCAATGGCTTTCCCGGAGCGGTTGATTCTGCTTTTTTTCACCGCAGCCAGCTGATCTTCGTAAACCGCTTTGCAGTCGTGGAGCAACCTGCCGATCAGGGTGGATTTGCCGTCATCCACGCTTCCCGCAGTCGTAAAACGCAATAATTCCTTGCGAAGCTCGCTCTCAAGAAACCGCTCCAAATCGTCGCGTACCTCGATTTGCGTGGCCACGGCCATTAGAAATAGCCCTCGCGTTTCTTGATTTCCATCGATCCCTCTTCGTCGTGATCAATGGCACGGTTCTCGCGTTCCGACCGTCGGAAGGAAATCATTTCCTCAATGATCTTGGGAACGCTATCCGCCTCCGATCGAATGGCGCCAGTGCACGGCACGCACCCGAGTGAACGCATACGGCAACTCACGACTTCTGTCTTCTCGCCTGGCAATAATTGGTCGTCGGATTGGATCAGCACCAACGAACCGCCGCGTTCGACCACTTCCCGCTTCTTTGCGTAATACAGCGGCACAATCGGAATTTGTTCTGCATGGATGTACAGCCAGACATCCAGCTCCGTCCAGTTCGACAAGGGAAAAACACGGATGCTTTCTCCTTTGTCGATTTTCGAGTTGAAGATGTTCCACAGTTCCGGCCGCTGGTTTTTGGGGTCCCACTGTCCATGCGCGTCGCGAAAGGAATAAATTCGCTCTTTGGCTCGCGATTTCTCTTCGTCGCGCCGTGCACCGCCAAACGCGGCGGTAAATCCGCCAGTCTCTAACGCATCCAGGAGTGCGCGAGTCTTCAGGAATCCGCAGCATTTCTGGGTGCCCAACGCGAATGGATTTGCTCCGGCCCGCAGCGCCTCACGGTTCTGGTGGACTATCAGCTGCACGCCGAGTTCCCTGGTGTAGCGATCGCGAAATTCGATCATTTCCGGGAATTTGTAGCTAGTGTCGATGTGCAGTAGAGGAAATGGAATTTTTCCGGGGAAGAAAGCCTTTTGCGCCAACCGCAACATAACTGAGGAGTCTTTTCCAATTGAGTACAGCATCACCGGCCTGGCAAACTCTGCGGCAGCCTCGCGCAGAATGTAGATGCTCTCGGCCTCAAGCGCTCGCAGATGATTCATTCTCCTGCCGGCCCAGGCACTGTCCTCGCTGCCAGCGCCAGAAGGCGCACGATCCAACAACTCGGTTCCTACCTCGTTCATCAATTCACCTTCGAATGCGAGAACTTTTCTTGCGCAAAAACAAAAAACCCACCTGCTCGGCAGTTCCGGCGCGGTGGGTTCGCTTCTTACAGCTCGAGTTTAGGAAATACCTAGGTCACGAGCCTCCCGGCGCCAGAACACACCACACGACAACACTGACAACATGCCTGTGCCGCGCCGATTCGAGTTAGTCCTCGTGACATGCGCACGACTATACCTGCCTTACCCAGTGACCGCAATCACCCACGCCAATCATTTTTCCGATAGTGTTCTTCACTTTTTTCACTACATCCCTTTCCCCGCTGCATGCTTCGCGCGCAAAAGCAGGAATTTGTCTCCTTCGCCCGGAATCGGCATAGAATAGGGGCTTTCATGGCAAACGCGATCCGCAGTTGGGTCCTTGTTTTCAGTCTGTTGCTCCCCGCCGCGCGAATCTCCGCGCAGCTAGGCCCCCTAGTTGCCAACATTACAGAGCGCACCACCACAAGCCTCAATGGCCAGTGGCAAGTGATTGTAGATCCTTATGATGTGGGCTATGTCGATTACCGCGCCCAACCCCTCAAAGGCAACAACGCTTTTTATAAAAACTACAAGCCTCAATCGAAATCGGATCTCGTCGAGTACGACTTCGATACTTCCGGCCATCTCAACGTCCCTGGAGACTGGAACACTCAGCGCGAGAGTCTCCTCTTTTACGAAGGCAGCGTCTGGTACAAGCGCTCATTCGCCTATGCCAAAGCATCCCATACCAGAGTCTTCGTGCATTTTGGGGCAGTCAACTACCTCGCGAACGTCTACCTGAATGGACAAGAGTTGGGCCAACACAAGGGTGGTTTCACACCCTTCGATTTCGAAATCACCAATCTTCTGCGGCCGGCAGGCAATTTCCTAGTTGTGCGAGTCAATAACACGCGGGCAAAGGATGAAGTTCCGACCGTCAACACGGATTGGTGGAACTACGGTGGAATCACACGACCGGTTACCCTCGTTGAGGTCCCCGAAACCTTCATCCAAGACTATTCCATTCAGCTCGCCAAAGGATCCACTCATCTCATCAAAGGCTGGATTCAACTGAATGGTCCTCAGCTTACGCAGAATGTCGCCGTGCGCATCCCGGAAGCAGGAATAACCAAAACGTTCCGAACTGATTCGTCCGGCCGTGCCGAGATCTCCCTCAACTCCAATCTCACACCTTGGTCTCCGGATAACCCTAAGCTCTACGCCGTGGAACTCTCCGCCGAGACCGACCAAGTCCGGGATCATATCGGCTTCCGCTCCATTGGCGTCGAGGGAACCGATATTCTGCTCAATGGAAAAACCATCTTCCTGCGAGGCATCAGCATTCATGAAGAGTCGCCGTTGCGGCCTGGGCGAGCCTGGAGCGAGGATGACGCCCGAACCACACTAGGATGGGCCAAGGAATTGGGGTGCAACTTTGTTCGGCTGGCGCACTATCCTCATAACGAAGCCATGTTGCGCATGGCAGACAAGATGGGCATGCTCGTCTGGGAAGAGGTGCCGGTCTACTGGACCATCCAGTGGAACAATCCGGAGACACTACAGAACGCCAAGAATCAATTGGCCGAGTTGATTGCCCGCGATCACAATCGGGCTGCTCTGATCATCTATTCCGTCGCGAACGAAACTCCCATCAGTGAGTCCCGCAATCAATTTCTGAGCCAACTTATCCAAGAGGCCCATTCCAGCGATCCGACTCGCTTGGTTTCCGCGGCACTGCAGGCCGACGAAACCCAAAGTGGTGGCCGGCTCTCGATCAGCATTAACGACCCCATCGCCAACGAATTGGACGTGATGGGTAACAACGAGTACATCGGCTGGTATAGTCACAGCATTGCGGATCTCGACGTTACCGACTGGACTTCGCGATACAACAAGCCACTGATTATGAGCGAGTTTGGGGGCGACGCCCTTTTTGGAAATCATGGCGACGCGCAAACGCGATGGACCGAGGAGTACCAAGAGAGTCTTTACGAGCATCAAGTGGCCATGTTGAAGCGCATTCCGTTCTTGCGCGGAACCACTCCCTGGATTCTCAAGGATTTTCGCAGCCCGCGCCGAACCCTTCCCGGCATTGAGGATTATTTCAACCGCAAAGGCTTGATTTCCGATCGTGGAGAGAAGAAGCGCGCCTTCTTCGTGCTGCAAGGATTCTATCGAGAGCTGCAGAACACCAAAGCGCCGCAGCCTTGATGTCATGGTTGGTTGCTCTGTCAGTGGGAGGAAGCATGTTCACACGACGTGAGTTTCTCGATACGGTTGCCATCGGCACGGCCGGCCTGGCAGTGAGCAATTCCGCAAAAAGCTATGATCAGATTCTCGGCTCCAACGACCGCCTGAACTTTGCTGTTATTGGTTTGAACGGTCGCGGCTATGCGCACCTTTCCTCACTCCAAGCCAACAAGAAGACTTCCCGCATCTCACATGTCTGCGACGTCGACAGTATTACGCTTAAGAAGTTCGCGGACGCGACGAAGCAAGAAACGGGCGAATCGCCCGCAGTCGACAGGGACTTTCGTGCCATCCTTCAACAAAAGGATGTGGACGCCATCACCATCGCTACTCCGGACCATTGGCATACGCCTATGGCCATCGCCGCTCTACAGGCGGGCAAGCACGTCTACGTCGAAAAACCATGCAGCCATAATCCGGCCGAAGGAGCGATGCTGGTCGAGGCGCAGAAGAAATACGGAAAGCTCGTGCAAATGGGTAATCAGCAGCGCTCTTCGGCTTATACCGCCGAGATTATCGAGAAAATTCACGGCGGGCTGATCGGCCGTGCTTACTATGCAGAGGCTTGGTACAGCAACACGCGAAAGTCCATCGGCATTGGCAAAGAAACCACCGTACCGCCGCAACTTGATTGGGATTTGTGGCAAGGGCCAGCACCACGCCGGTCTTACAAAGACAATGTTCAGCCGTACAACTGGCACTGGTTCAAAATCTACGGCACCGGGGAAACTCTGAACAATGGTACCCATGAAGTCGATGTTTGCCGTTGGGCTCTAGATGTCGGCTTTCCCAAGCGAGTCACTTCCTCCGGCGGCCGTTACCACTTCAAAGACGATTGGCAGTTTTACGACACACTTGTCACCAGTTTTGAATACGAAGACAAGATGATCTCCTGGGAGGGGAAATGTTGTAATGGGATGAAGTTCTATGGTCGTGATCGCGGTTCTGCCATCATGGGCACCAACGGCACGGTGATACTCGATCGCGATGGCTATGAAATCTACGATCTCAAAAGTAAAAAAATCGACGAATACAAAGTTGGCAGCACCACTTCATCGGCGGACACCATCGGCCGCGATTCCATGACTGATGCGCACTTCTCCAACTTCATCGCCGCCATCCGCAAAGGTGAGAAACTCAATGCCCCTGTTTCCGAAGGAAATGTCGCGGTCACGATGTTGCAACTCTCGAATATCGCCTGGGAGGTAAACCGTGAGTTGCATCTGGACACGGCGACCGGTCAGGTTCAAAACGATCCCAACGCCATGAAACTTTGGGGCCGTGATTACGAGAATGGCTGGGCGCCGCGCGTCTAGAGATACTGATGGCCGTAGAAATCGAGTTTGATTTTGTCGCTGTGCGAGTCGAGGACAGATGAACGTCAATCTCGGGAAGGCCGCGGTTGTAGGCGCACTCGGCGGTTTGTTGTTCGGCTTTGATACCGCCGTAATTGCTGGTACCACGCATCAACTGACCAACGTTTTTAACCTCACTCCTTCCACACTAGGACTTACCGTTTCCATTGCTCTTTGGGGCACGGTAATAGGGGCTATGTCGGCTGGCGTCATCGGTCAGCGCTTTGGGAGTCGCGAGATCCTTCAGCTTTTGGCAGTCTTTTATATCCTTTCAGCGTTGGGCTGTGCTCTCGCTTTCACTTGGCCCATGCTCATGGCGGGCCGGTTTCTTGGTGGCCTCGGCATTGGTGGCTCTTCGGTGCTGGGCCCCGTATACATTGCCGAAATTGCTCCTGGAAAATGGCGTGGCCGCCTGGTGGGCCTTTTTCAAATCAACATCGTTATCGGAATCTTGCTGGCCTATTTCTCCAATTATCGAATCGCCCAACTTGGTCTCGGAGCCAACGACTGGCGATGGATGTTTGGCGTCGCCGCCATCCCCGCAGTCCTTTTTTTGGTTATGCTTTTTGGCATTCCACGCAGTCCGCGCTGGCTGGCCACCCAGAATCGCCTCCAAGAGGCGCGCTCGGTTCTGAAACTCGTCGGCTCCGAAGAGCCCGACGCCGAGTTGAAAGAAATCGTCGATTCCATCCACCTTGCGCGTACCCAGAAATCGGAACCGCTCTTCTCTCACAAATATCGTTTGCCCATTTTCCTCGCCATCAGCATCGGCATGTTCAATCAACTCGCGGGCATCAACGCCATTCTCTATTATCTGAATGACATTTTCTCTGCTGCAGGATTTAGCAAGGTCTCCGCGGAATTGGGTCCCGTTGCCGTTGGCGCCATGAACCTGTGCGCTACGCTTCTCGCCATGACGGTAATCGACAAGCTTGGCCGCAAGACCCTGCTACTCATCGGCTCGGTCGGTCTGGTCGCCTGTCTTTCGGGCCTCGCCGCAATCTTCCTCACCCATCAACACCAGAATTTGTTACTGTGGCTGCTGATCGCCTACATTGCGTTCTTTGCCATTTCCCAGGGCGCCGTGATCTGGGTCTATATTGGCGAGGTATTCTCGAACCGCGTGCGGGCTAAAGGTCAGAGTTTGGGAAGCTCGTCGCACTGGATCATGAATGCTCTCATTTCCCTGATATTTCCGATGCTCTTCGCGTTTTCTTATGGGGCGCCGTTCGTGTTTTTTGCCGCCATGATGGTTCTACAATTCTTCGTGGTTCTGTTCTTCTACCCGGAAACGAAAGGCGCGTCGCTCGAGGCGCTCCAACACCGTCTTGGCCTAGATTGATTTCAGGGAACCCACCAAATCGGCTAAAAATTCCCGTTTATTGAACAATCGGCGATCACTCAGCCGACCAAAACCGCATCTTCTGCGTCTAAAGACTTAGGCATTTTTACCCGACTTTGTTAACCCGATTGTAACCATGCAACTCTTTTCTTTGCTTGAGCTTGGCTCTACAATAAGGAGGGTAATCATGCCGTCCGCAACCAGCGACGATATGGCAGTTACTGGTGTTGGTCTGCCCAGTCCATTCGCTCTCGCTGCGAAACATTTGGCCTCTGTAGGTCGTATTACAGATAGGCTCAACTGCATAACTGCTTCAGGTGTTACCCCCGCGCGGGTGGTCCGTGGCGGAATGGCGAAAGGAATAGCATGAAGACGTGGCACAAGGTCGCAATCGGCGTCGGGGCCGCGGCGCTGGCCGGCGGGATCGTGTTGTTCAGTATTAACCAGGCGAATAAGGGTGTGGTAACCGTGCAAACGGCCAAAGTCGCCAAGGTCGATTCTCTGGTTTCCCAGGTCACCGCCTCCGGTGAAGTTAAACCGTTTACGTATACCAATATTACTGCCCAGGGTTTTGGGCGCATCACGGACATATTGGTCAAGGAAGGCGATCACATCAAGAAGGGCGACAAGCTGCTTCTTCAGGACAATGTCCAAGCCAGCGCAGATGTGCAAGCCCAGGACGCCGCCATTAACTCCACAGAGTCGGGGATACAAGCCGCGGACGCCAGTTACAAAGCCACGGAAGCCGACCTGGTCACACAACAAGCGAATTTGGAGAAGGCCAAGCTGGATTATGACCGCGGCGTAGGCTTGTACAAAGATGGGCTGATTGCCAAGCAAGATTTCGATCAGCGGAAGACTGCGTACGATGCCGCCGTCGCGACTGTCGATGCGGCGCGTGCACGCATGCTCGCGCAGAAGGCTCAATTGGACGAGGTGCGCTCGCAACTGGCCCAGGGCAAAGCCCAGCTCGTGCACACGCGGGACATTCTGTCGAAGACCACCTATATTTCGCCCATCAACGGAATTGTGAGCTACCTTCCCGTGCGCATGGGCGAATATGTCGTGCCCGGCATCCAGAATGCTACCGGCAGCTTCCTGATGACTCTTTCGGACATGTCCACGGTCACTTCGGAGGTTAAGGTGGACGAAACGGACATCGTCAACGTGAAGATTGGCCAAGACGCGGACGTGACGATTGATGCGGTTCCGGGCAAGGTCTTCAAGGGCAAGGTCACCGAGATCGGCTCGCAAGCCGTGCTGCGCACTTCCGGGTTGGCCACCACGCAAACCACCACAAGCAACCAGGAAGCCAAAGATTTCAAAGTCGTCGTCACCCTCGAGAACCCTCCCGACAATCTCCGCCCGGGCCTATCCACCACCGCGAAGATTAAGACGGCGGAACGCAAAAACGTCGTGGCCGTTCCCATCCAAGCGCTCGCAGTGCGTTCCCGTAAAGATTTAGAAGAGGCCGCCAAGAACGCAAAAAAAGATGGGAATGTAACTTTGGCCGCCCCGCCTCCAGCGGCTGCGGGCGATCCGAAGAAAGATGAAGTCCAAGGCGTCTTTGTGGTGAACGGCAAGAAGGCTCTTTTCCGGCCAGTAGAGACCGGTATCTCCGGCGTCACGGACATCGAAGTCACCAAGGGTCTCCAACCCGGTGACGAGATCGTCGTGGGCAGCTACAAGGCTCTCAGAACCCTTAAGCCGGAAGCCAGCATCAAGGTGGACAACAGCGCGCCAAAGAAGACGGATGATTCCCAGTAGCAGGCATCCATAGGAGAGGAACTGTGCCCACTGAAACATCAACGCCCGAATCGTATCGCCAAGACCTGGTGGAATCCGGCGTTGCCATTCGCACCGAGGGTCTGACCAAAACCTACGAAATGGGCGCGGAACAAGTGCACGCCCTACAAGGCGTAGACCTCGAGATCCGCAAAGGCGAGTACGTAGCCATTATGGGCCCTTCCGGTTCCGGAAAGTCCACGCTGATGAACCTCATCGGCTGTCTTGATTCACCCAGCTCCGGCCGCTATTGGCTCGCCGGTCGCCTGGTCAGTGACCTTGATGACGATGAGCTGGCCTACATCCGTAACCGCGAAATTGGTTTCGTCTTTCAGACCTTCAATCTTTTGCCCCGCGCCACGGCTCTCCACAATGTGGAATTGCCATTGATTTATAACGGCACTCCGGCAGAAGAGCGCGTGGAAAGAGCGAAGCAAGCCTTGGAACGCGTGGACCTGACTCCGCGCATGAACCACAAACCCAACGAACTTTCGGGCGGGCAGCGCCAACGCGTCGCGATTGCGCGCGCCTTGGTGAACAATCCCTCGATCGTGCTCGCCGACGAGCCAACCGGTAACTTGGATTCCCGCACGGGTGAAGAAATCATGAGCCTGTTTGCGAACCTTCACCGTCAGGGGAATACCATCATCCTGGTCACCCACGAAATGGACATCGCGCAACACGCCCACCGGGTGATTTTCATCCGCGATGGAAAAATCGCTTCTGACGAAAAAGTCGTAAAGAAGCAGGTTGTGGCCGATTGAACTTTGGCTTCTGCAGGCTGAATACTCAGCGCGCCGCTACCGAGTGGCTAATGTTTTCCTCACCAAAAGACTCGATTCGCGCCAGATAGGTGTTCGACAAGCGGTCGTGCCAAGTCAGTCCATCTTCATCCCATAGCACCCAAAGAAAGCCCAGGAAACACGTGCCCGCGGATAGCAAGTAGCCCAGCGCGCGCAGCATGTACTGCCGCGGCGCCGGCATGTCACCGGTGAAGCTCGCTACCTGTATTCCGGTCACCATCATCCCCGGCGTGCTACCGCCGAACACCGTGAATAGACCAAAGTACTGCAGATAAACGAAGGCGAAGGTGAAGAAGCACACCGTCGCGCTGAGTTTGCTGAATGTGAAATGGCCACCCAACGATCCAAATAAGGCCAAGAACGCGCCGTAAGCGAATGCCAGGCAACCCACGTCGATCAACAGCGCATGACGGCGCTCGTCCAACGATGCTATCGGGAACAGACCATTTTCGATGGGCTGCAGCGGCGCCGGTTCCGCTTGCGACGAAGAGGCCTCCGAGTCGGGCGGCAGTGACACGTCGATCATCAGCCGTGGGTCCACCTCGGGCGGCTGGGCTACACGGCCAATGGCAATCGTGAAAGCGAAGTCATTTCGTTCCGCCGGCGTCGCAGGTAGATTGCTGTCTTCCAAGTCGACGGCGACGTCTCGGGGGGGCACAATATCATCGTCGCCATCGTCAAATGGCAATTCCGTCTGTCCTTCGTATGTCTTGCGTCGGCGCGCCCGATAGGCCTGCAGGCGCTGATTCAGTTCACTACGCCACTGTTCGTGCCGTACGACCGACGGCGCGATTCTTGCCTTGCTGCTAGCTTTGGTTGGTTCTAGCGGCGTTTCCGCATATTCACAAAATTGGCATAAGTCCTCGCCTGGCGCGAGAACAGAGCCACACTGCGAGCAGATTGTATTCACCGGTGCGTTTTGCGCTGCGGACGCTCTCACTCCGGTGAGGGAGGAGCGTTTTCAGATTAGCATCGCTCTGGGTGGCAATAAATGGGGCTTTCGAGGGAACGGCGCGTAAATGACACCTTCGGAGGCTTCGTTCAGAATTCGCCTTGTTGCGCTAGGATCTCACGACTGAAAGCGATTCGGCGGTCTAGCACTACAACCGCATAGTTCGCACATCCGGACAGCTCTTGTTCCGTCCAAGCATGCCATGACGGCACCAGACGCCCGATCGTCTTTTCCAACAGCGCCAGAATATCGTAGTAAATGCCCACCGCTTGTAGGCCTGTGCGGTCTTCCGGCCGTTCCGGGCATAGGCGCAAGAGCTGCATCACTCGAGCGAAATCGCGACCAGACGCCATATTGGGTATGCCCGTCACGTCGCGAACTTCCTTGGACAGTGTGTGGCGCGAGGACGACGCCATCAGCGACCGGCAATACGACACGAAGAACATCATCAGCGTCGCCACCGAGATCACAAAAATGATCGCGGCCATCATCGCGCCACCGCCAGCAGACGAGCCGGCACCAGCCGGCTGTCATCAGTGTGCCGCCACATCGTGAAGGTCCAGGAAAGCGGCAGGAAACACCCTAGCACTGGTGCGAGTATATACATCTCGGCTGACTTGCTTGCCAAGTTCACCAGTGCGTAGCTTGCTGCGTAGGCGCTGAAGTATAAGCCAAGAGACAGAACAAACTGCACGATGCGGGTCCGCGACTCGCGCAACTTCAATACGGCCCCCCAGAGGATATAGGTCAGGACGAGGCCAACAAAGTACAGATTCTGAGAGAGCACGTAGGCAAAGTTTGTGGACAATCGCTCTGTTGATTGAGCAACCACTCCGTAGGAAAAAAGCGCTGTACCCAATAATAGCAGTACCGCGGTCAACCGAATGTATCTTCCAAAACGAAGCTCACCGAATACGTGAGCGTACAGACTGATGAGCGCCACATACAGCGCCAAAGTCAGCAGTGCATCCGTGTAAAAATAAGTGTAGCGATATTCGTGTGAGTTGACTCCGAATTGGCTCAATGCGAAATCGCGAGCCACACTCGAACTCAACGCAGACAAAAAATAGAGATTTAAGAAAAAATAACGAAGAAAGGAACGCCGCACGAGCGAGCACACCACAAATGCCAGCTCTAGGGCCGTTCCAAAGTACCAAATAAAAGTGATAATGGAGCTAGACATCAAAACTCTTTCAGTCCAGCTCCGGTCGAGCTTTAATTCCGCTTCGACTGAAACTGGCTACGGCTTCGAAGGCGCTGGGGACCCTCCGGGCCATGGCTCCGGTCCGTTGGCAATTACCACCGCACCGTTCGAATGATTGTTACTGCTCAGTACCGTCTTCAAGCCCATCGAGCAAACAAGAATACCCAAAGCTAGGGCGAGCGCCCCAAGTTTCCTTGACATGGTGCCTCCGAGGAAGTGAACGTACGGAGACACTCTATCCCTATTGCGGATAGTGTCAAGTGGGACACACTACGGCACTGTTAAATAATCATCAACAGCGTACCCCCGACTTAGTTTCGCCATACCTTCGCATGGCAGCAAGTCGGAGGCTTCTGTACGCCCAAAGCGTAGCGACCTCCGGTGCGTCGGAACAACAGTACTCAGGTCCCAGCGAATTGGTACCAAAGTACTACCCGCGCGCTTATCACAAATTCGTGCAACAAACCAAGCGACGCGCACTCGACGGGTCATTGCATGCTTTACTCCGCTCGATGGCAGCAAATCGTTAGAAAGCTCGCGGTTTCCTAGCGTCCTCACGCGCTTGACACCCCTGCCAATTCGTTCGTACGATGGAAAATTGTCTAGGGCCGGCGTAGCTCAGTGGTAGAGCGAGGGTCTCATAATCCCTAGGCCGTGGGTTCGATTCCCCCCGCCGGCACCATTGGTTTCC
>DATKPS010000146.1:0-4576 GCA_035524015.1 Candidatus Sulfotelmatobacter sp. | reverse complement strand
GGCACGCGCGCTGCGCGTCGAAATTCCGTTGTGCAGCAGCAGCGAAAGATGCGTTCCCGTCGGCACTTCTATTTTTGGCCCCGCGCTTGGCGCGCTCGCCGCTGCCGCCGCGGCGGGAGGAAGCGGCGGAGGACGCCGCACGAGTTTGGGGTCATTCTTACTGTCGCTCGTCGGCCCGCTCGGATTGGCCGGAGCGCTCGCGGAAGGATTGGGCGCAGGGGCCGTTGTGGAAGGATTGTTCTGCTGCGCGGGCGTCGAGCTGGTTGTGGGATTGTTTTGCTGCGCGGTTGCAGGCATCGGGCCCGCCGTGCTCTGCGCCATCGCCGGCAGCGCTGTTGCGGCGGCGAGCAGGATCGCTACGGCAGCGAGCGGCACCGCGATCGCAACACCGCAAAACCATCCGCGCCTTCGCATCAGGTCTCCCATCAGCATAGGGATGCCTCTCCGCCTTCCCCGGATGCCCCCAGCATAGTCCTTTCGCGCCAGCTTGCGCCACCGGGCGCCGCCGCGGCGTTTCCGCTTCCCGCAGGGGCACGCCTGCCTGGCGGCGGGCAGGGCAAGTCGCGCCCGGATGAATTTATGAAACGTTGCAGTGATTCAAAAGGCCTTCGCAGAATTGCCGGCATACCCTCGATTTTGTTGCGAACCGGAAAGAGCGCGATCGTGTGATTTGTAGGAGTTACGGCGAATCCGGTTTTTGCGTGTGTTGCGAACCAGAGCGCATTGGAGGCCGCATTTTCGCTCGGGAGGAAGGGAATCGCACCCTCGAAAGTGTTGCGATTAGAAATGTGTCCGACTGAGTGTTTTCTTGCACTTGCGGCGATTTCTATCTTTCGGTGTGTTGCGAATAGATTCTGGTGGCTGGAGGCTAGAAGGCCTGGGAGGGGGGCTATGAGTTTGTGAATTGGTGCTGCGAGGCGCGCTTTCATTACTCATTATACTATTCCGGTCAAGTGATGCTGTGTGGACTGCGTGGACTTGAGAGACCGACGCGCCCTTTTCTTGTGGCCATTATTACCTTTTTGGAAAAGTACCATTGAGTGCTTCTGTCACGGACCACAAGCTGGACTTGCACGCTTTTAAATCGATGCATCGAAAAGTCGAGGAGACGAGACAGTGATGAAAGTTCTTACAGCATTCCTAGCCCTATTGACGTTCGCAGGCTTCGCGTTCGCTCAAGCGCCGGACCCCTCAAAATGGATGTGTCGAAACCTCGCGGATTCCGGCGGGTTCGTTTATCAAGGCGAGACCACATTCGGCTCTCAAGCCTGCCGTCCAACTCAGCAAGCGTCACAGCCGGTTGCAATAGCAGCTTCTCCGACCACCGCCGCGTTGGCCCGGGCGCAAACGCCAGCATCAATGCAACGAGAAGCGGTGGCTCAGGTCGTTGTTCCGGCGCCCAACACGGTATTCATTGCACCGATGGACGGATTTGAAACCTACCTCTCTGCCGCCTTCGTCAAGAAACAGGTTCCACTGACCGTGGTCGGCGATGAGGCGCATGCGGCTTACGTCATTCGCGGCACCTCGGAGGAGAAAAAGGCAGGATGGGCGAAGATGGCTTTCACGGGGAGCATACACTCAGACGACGCTGCCAGCATTCAGATGATTGACCAGAAAACCGACGCCGTCGTATTTGCTTACGCGGTGAACAAGAAGAATACCTGGCACGGCGAACAGACGACTGCCGAAGCCTGCGCGAAGCACCTGAAGGAACAATTGGAGAAGAAGTAGGCTGCCGCGGTGCAGTCTGTCAAGTGTGGTATCAAGCGCATTGAACGGTTAGAAGCGGGCTGCTCAAGAACCAGAGATTAAAAGTCTTAGCAAGAGGCTGGACGCTTGTTTTGCAGACTTCGATACAACGCTGCGCGCGGTCGGCCGTGTTGCCGACGACATGCGTCTCGGACAAGGATAGGGGGCTGGATCTGGCTTGTGCCGAGGGCTTCGGTGAGTGAGCGAATCCCAGGAGTGGTGTGAATGAGAACCGTGGGGTCGGAAACAGTCTTTCCTAGCAAAGAACGTCATGACTTTCTCTTTGCATGGAAGCCGGAGTACTGGTCGCACGAGAATCCTCGAAACCTCGTTGAGGCCTTCCGGGCGACCGGCACGACAGAAGAATGGTGGCGCTGTGCCGCACATAAGAAAATCCATCTTGGTGACCGCGCCTACCTTCTAAAGCAAGGTAGGCCAATTGGCATCTTTGGCAGAGGG
Organism: Candidatus Sulfotelmatobacter sp.; assembly: GCA_035524015.1. GTDB lineage: Bacteria > Acidobacteriota > Terriglobia > Acidiferrales > UBA7541 > Acidiferrum. The sequence goes on along the minus strand of DATKPS010000146.1, from coordinate 2,365 downwards.
ACGGTTGTCGCTAAACCTGAGAAGGACTCGCCGGGGCTTCGAGGGAAAAGTGCCAAGCAAGTTTTGATTCGCTTCGAAGCATCACGAGACGGCGTGTTATGGGACCCCGAGGAGCGGTTCCTTGTCGACGAAACTCAGCTCCTGGACCTGCCAGCACCGAAGAAGCAATGGCAAAATCAGGCCTCCGGCATCACCTTGGAGCCAAAGGCGGCACGTGCGATCGACAGTATAATCCTGGACTCGATCCTGCTTGGCCGCGGTCAAAGCTCTTCGGCAGATGAGGTGGCTCAGGAAGTCGCGCGTCGAAATAAGCTGATTGAACAATGGATACGGCCTGACCAACAGTTTTTTAGTCAAACAATCAGGGAGAATTATCGAGATAAATGTGCCGTGACTGGGTGTGTCACACGTGCTGCTTTGGAAGCGGCCCACATCAGTACTCGAAAGGGGCTAGACGATAACAGCCCAGCGAATGGAATTCTGCTCCGGTCGGATATTCATGCACTGTTTGACCGGTTGCTCATCACACTGAGCGTAGATGGCATGCAACTGGAGATTAGTCCCGAGTTGACCGATCCCAGTTACTCCTCTCTAAGGACGGTTATGGTCGCTCGGCCCGAGAGAGGGTCGCCTCCATCGACGGAAAACATCCGCGAGCACCGAAATCGATTTTTTGAGAGGCTACGGCGGCACGCTGTGAACATCGGCAACGAAGCACAGAGAGTTCGTTCATGAGATTGCAAGGTAGAGATAAACATGCCTAGGGCCACGGAGAAATCATGAGTGGAGCCGATTGGCGAGCAGACCTACCACTTCGACTCCGATACGACGAGAGTTTGCGGAAAGAACGGCGAGCAGCTCGGATACTCGCTGCTGACGGGCGGGCCACCCTTACCCTTGCGCAGTTCATTCTCTTTCGCGTAGAAGGCCCACAATGACGCGGGGATTGCGTCGGCCATGCAGCACCGCTATTACTACCAATGGCTTTGCCTCCGGCACATATGCGACGAGAAACTCGCGAACTAGATGGAATCGCAGCGCTCGAGAAGTAAGGTCAGCGCGCGTGCGGCCCATGTGAGGGAACACCACGAGGCTGCGAATCGCTTCGTAAATTTCATCAATGACACGATCCGCGGCGGCTGGATTGTCAGAGGCAATGAATTCCCGGATTTCGTCGAGGTCTATGTAGGCCGCCGGATGGAGAACAAAGCCGCTCATGAGCGGCGTGTGTTCTTGCCTTTGCTGCGCAGCCGGTTAAAGGCCTCTTCGCCGTCAATTGGCTTCACGCGACCGCTCCTGATTTCGTCATATCGGCCATCGAGCATTGTGCGCGTCTGGGCCAGCTCCGCCATGTAGCCGGCCATGGCTTCCTCGACGAGCTCTTCCGGCGCACGGCCAGTGGTGAGGGAGAGCTCTTTGAGACGCGACTCGGTTTCCGGCTTGAGGTGAACCACCATGGGAATCAGTTTAGAAGCGGCGATAAGAACTGTCAAAGCGATTGATTCCAGGGTGACAGTCTAAATTACCTGTGAGCGCCAAAGAACAAGGCCACTCTCTCAACTCCTCTTTTAGCAACGGCCGCGTCTCGAACATCATCCAATAAACTGGGCTTGAACAGGAGCACCGCAAGGCAAAAGGGCCCGAAAGATGCCCAGGACTCTAGCCATTCGATGACCGGAGGAAGGCATCGAAAGGATGTTTGAGCAATGGCTGACGAAGAACGGTCGGACGACTCGCCCTCAGCGCACCATCCAACTTTGAACGAAATTCAAATCCACGCCTGCAGAATTCACCAACGGCACGGTGCGTATTACGGCGGATACACACTGGAAGACTGGCTTGAAGCGGAGCACGAGCTGAACGGAGACATCCCGGCCGACAGCGAAAAAGAAGATTCGGTCCACTAGCTGCCGGATAACGCGAACTTGGCGAACTGGAATTCAACCGGTTCGGGACCAGAGAACCCTTGAGTCCACAACTGCGGTCGTTTGACGCCGGCGTTAAAATGGTAATCAGGAACATGATTCGCCATGCCGCCGCTATCGAGATGCGGAAGCCCCTTGCGGGGAAGCCGCGCTGCTTGTAAGCATACCCGCCTCGAACCCTCCGCGATTTTCCAATCTTCCGCCTCCTTCCGGTTCGCAACACACCGAAAAACCGGATTTGCCGTAACCTGCAGAAAACAAACGACGAGCCTGTTTCCGGTTCGCAACAAAATCCGGGGTATGCGGGCGGAGCCGCATCGTGGCGTCTCTCGCCCGAATCCGGTGCGGACAAGCACCAACGAGGTGTGGAATTTCTCCTTTGCCTCCTCTACTTCATCAACCTCCTGTCTCTCCTGCTTTCACCCTTCATTGACTTCGCT
>DATKPS010000145.1:0-24939 GCA_035524015.1 Candidatus Sulfotelmatobacter sp. | reverse complement strand
AAAGTACTTTTTCCACCTGGAGAAAATTTGAATCCGCGGTTCTATTGTTCTGTGGACCCTGGGCGCTTAGACTCGAAACTTCACATGGGAGGTCCGCCTTGACAGGCTCAGAACGCCGCACGACCCAACGTTTCTCCATGCGGCTACCGCTAACGGTGCGGTGGACAACGGGGGCAGCAGTGGGTGAAACCAGCACCGAATCCCGCGACGTCAGCTCGCGCGGGGTTTATTTCTTCCTATCCAAAGACGTCAAAGAAGGGTCTCCGGTGGAGATCCTGCTGACATTGCCGAACGAAATCACGTTGGCCGGTCCGGTGAAAGTACGTTGCCTGGGCCGGGTGCAACGCACGGAGCCGCGAGACGAGGGCTCGGTGGGCGTGGTGGCGGCAATCGAACGGTACGAGTTTCTGCGGGGTAGCGAAGAACACTAATCGGACGGAACGCGCATAGGGATTGCGCCAAAAGGATTTCCTTGCTCGCTCACTGCGGAGGCGGGCGGGAATAGCCGGGGTGCCTCGGCCCCTCAGCGGAGCGCCCCGGCTGATTGTTTTTTTGTGGGTAGTGGTCAGTGACCAGGGATCAGGAAGCGGAGTTTGGTTTCGTCTCCGCGCGTTGGCAGTAATCAGTAATCAGCGATCCACGACCAGCGATCAGGAAGCCCCTCGGTTCGCCTCTGAAACTTCCCTGGACATTTCATGATGCACCGCATCGACCCGCTCCTGCTTTGCAGCCCAGATAGCCACCCTGTAGCTCACTCCTTTCAGGGGTGAGGCTTCTCCCCGTCTTGTCTCACTGAGGGGTACAGATTAGGGAGGTTGCAGGCTTCCTGATCCCTGATCGCTGGGCCCTGGTCACCGATCACACCTACACCTCGCGATTACTGACTACTGATGCACCGGAGTTGGCCGTTGGCGTACTGGGTGCGCCTGTCCTTTGGGGCAGGCGATTTTCCACAGCCGGATGGGCGAAGATGCGGTGATTCCCTGAAACGGGTGAAAATTCAAGGCTTCTCGTGTGGGAAGCGATAGGAAAGACTGCTATGCCGGAACAACCGGCCAAGAGCTTTTTGGGATTCAGTTGGGGCAGCGAGAGCAAGCCAGCAGAAAGACTTGCCACGCCGGAAGAACTCGCGGAATATGGGGCACTCGGCCCTGACCCAGAAACCGAAGCGAAAATCCTGGCGCTGTTCGAAGAACAGTTGCTGCAGGACTTGATCAGAGAAAGTCCAGCCACCACGGTTGTATCCGGTAACCCAGCCGCCACGACCGCAACGACAACGGAGATAGAAGTGGAAGCGAACAAGCGCGCGGAGGCACGGAAACTCGAGTTAGAGCCGAGGGAATCGGCACGAAAAGATTTACTGGAAGAGATTGACGCCAAAGTGGCTGCGGAACCTGGGCCGACGATTTATGAAGTGGTGCCGGACGGCTTGACGGAAGCACCGGTGGCGATGGAATCGGTGGCGGAAATTCTGTCGACGCCCTCGGAGGCAGACATCGCGGCGGCGCAGGCGTTGCTTGCGGGAGGCGTCGAAGAAGTGGCCGAGCAGAAAGCCAACGCGACCCCAGCCGAGGCGGACATTGCGGCGGCGCAGGCGCTACTGGCCGGCGATGTGGAAGCTGCGACCGAACCGGAGCCGGTTGTCGAAGAGGAGACACCGCGGGCGCTTAGCGGCGACTTGTTGGAATTTGCCGAAAAGCTGGATCAGCACCGGTTATGGGTGGAATCCGGAGGGACGCAAGGAGTGCAAGGGCAATTCTCTGGCGCGGACCTGAGTGGCGTAGATCTGACTGCGGCTAACCTGCAAAACGCGGAATTGCAAAAGGCCAGCCTGCGGGGCGCCGATCTGTCGATGGCGAATTTGCGGCACGCGAACCTAGTGGAAGCGGATTTGCGCGAAACGAATATGCTCGGCACGGAATTTTCCGGGGCCAATCTGATGGGCGCGAATTTGTATGGCGCGCAGGGATTGTGGGCGGGCCGATTGGGCGGAACCAATTTGTTTGACGCCACGCTGCCGGAAGCGGTGGCCGCGCTGAATGGCCGGAAGACGATCGAGGAGTTTACGCAATCGGCGCGCTGGTTCTACTTGTTGCTGATGGCGGTCTGCGTGTTTGCGGCTGGCCTGATCGTGTTGACCACGGACGTGCGGCTGCTGCTGGATGAGTCCGCCACGGTGACCGCACGCATCCCGAGAATCCTGCCGCTGCAGGGATTTTATTTGGGCGCGCCGCTGCTGCTGACGATTTTCTACATGCGGCTACAATTTTTGTTGTTGCGGCTTTGGGGCAGTATGGGCGCGCTGCCGGCGGTGTTTCCGGATGGGCAGACGCCAGAGAAAGATGGGCGCTGGTATTTGATGGGGCCGATCCGGCCGTTTTTGCGGTGGACGCGCGAGCCGCGCTCCGCCGTGGGCATGGTGGAATGCTATTTCGCGATGGGCCTGGCGTATTGGGCTGTGCCGGTGGTGCTGCTGCTGTTTTGGCTGCGGTATCTGGTGATGCAGGACTATCGCGGCACGCTGCTGCACGTGTTTCTGTTCACCGTGGCAAGCGCGGCGGCATGCGGAATGCCGCGAGTGGTGAAGCGTGTGCTGCGGCCGGGAGACTGGACGGACGAAAGCACGTCGCAGTTCTTGCGCGATGTATGGCGGGCGACGCGGGTGGCGGTGCTGGCCGGGATGACGCTGTTCCTGCTGTCGTTGGGCGTGATTCGTGGCTTGCCGGGGGACATGAGTGTGCGCTCGGAGGTGGGACGAGCCGATCCACGGCGCTGGGTGGCTACGGCGTTTCAAGCGGTGGGCTACCGGCCCTATGCGGACTTGACCGAGGAGAGCATTTCGGCGCGCAAGGAATTCGTGCAGGGCAGCGAAGCGAATGGGCCGCGGCTGAACGAGATTAATCTGCGGTATTCGCGAGGGTACCATGCGCAATTTGCCGGCGCGCGCATGTGGAAAGCGGACCTGGAGGGCAGCAGCCTGGCCGACAGCGATTTTCGCGGAGTGAATCTGCGGGAAGCGAATCTGCGGTCGGCGAAAATGGATCACGTATTGGCGGAGAAAGCCAATTTCGTGAGCGCGGATGCGCGGGGCGCCGGGTTTAACGCGGGGGACTTCATCGGCTCGGATTGGTCGTTTGCGAACCTGCAAGGGGCCACGTTGACTACCGCGGATTTGTCGGGAGCTACGATGTATTCCGTGAATCTACGGCAGGCCAATCTTCTGCGGGCCAAGCTGGCACACACGGATTTGCGGGATGCTCATCTGGAAGATGCGGTGCTTTCGTTGGCAGAACTGGAACAAACGGATCTTTCGGCGGCGAAACTCGTCGGTGCGAATCTGACCGGAGTGCTGGCTAAAGGGACGATTTTTCTGGAGGCGGACCTTTCGAAGACTGACCTGCGAGGCGGAATGTTTGCGGGCGCGGTGTTGCGGCAGGCGAAGCTGGACGGAGCTAACGTGATGGGCGCGGATTTTCGCGGGGCGCTGGGGTTGGAAGCGTGGCAGGTGTGCGCGACGCAGGGTTGGCGCGGGGCGCAGTTTGATGCGGACGTGCAGGCGGCGGTGTTGGCAAGCTGCGGGACCGGGCAGTAGGGCGTTCGGTTGGGACCATTCGAATAGCTCAAAAACAAACGAGTTCGGCAGAAGTCGCGGTGGATTCTCTTACCGTTGAGATCCTTCGCGCCTTCCCTGGGGAGCAGGCACGAAACGCTCCTCAGAATGACAGGTGCTCGGGGTGCTTCGGTGGCCACGAGATGCAAACCCAAGACGTGCTCACAATTCGAGCATGGGGCACCCGGGCGATCCAAGAGAGATTCCTCACTTTGTTCGGAATGACAAGGCGTGGGTTATGACCTTGCCGAGATGGGGTCGAGCGTGCTGGACCCCTACGCTGCATAGGCACGAGTGCCTGTGCCACTGGGAGGTCACAGGTCGCGTTGGCGGAAGCGGTAGAGGGCGGCGGAGAGGGCTAGCAGCAGGTAGATGGCGGCGTAGAGCATCATGGTGGCGCTGGGGGCGGAGCGGGTGGCGAAGGGCGATAGGTCGAGGGTGCGGGCAATCGAGGATTGCATGACGTAGGAAGCCCGGCGCCAGATCGCTTCGCTCGGCATGATCACGCTGGAAAGGATGCCGAGATTGATGAGGCGGTCGGATTGCGTGACCGTGCCGATTTGTTCGAGCCAGCCGCCAATGAAGGCGAGACCGTGCAGGCCCAGCACGATGACGCCATTCGTGAGCGTGGAAAACATAGTGCCGAACAGAAACGTCAGCGTGAGAACGAGCAGGCATTCCAGATAAATGAACGATGCGCCAGCCAGGGCGCCACGCGGTTGCACGCCGCCGATGAAGCGGCCAACGGCGTAGACTCCCCCAAAAACCAGAGCGACGTATGCGGCGATCATGGCCGCAAAGCCGAGCCATTTGCCAAGGAGCAGTTGCCAACGGTGGATGGGCTTGGTGGCCACCGCATGAATCGTGGAGGAAGCGATCTCGCCGGAAAGGGAATCGACGCTGGTCAGCACGGTCATGAGCACGGCGAGCAAGTCCATGGCATAGAAACCGACTTGCAGCATGGCGCTGAGAATCTGGTTGCGTATGAGTGGAGGCACCCGTTGGAAATGGGGACTGTACACCTGGAAGTGCATGCCGGTGGCGAATAGCGCGAGGAATGCGGCGGCGGCGAGAAGCGCGGTCCACAGAATTTTGCGGCGGGCGGCTTCGCGGAAGGTGATGCCGGCGATGATCCAGAGCGGCGTCACAGGCCTTGATCCTCTCCCATGATTTTCAGGAACGATTCCTCGAGCGAGAGGCGCTGGGGCGTGAACTCGAAGACGTGGACATCCGAGCAAACGAGATGGCGCAAGATTTCAGGCAAACACTCCATGGAATTGGTGGAGAGTTGCAGGCGATCATCCTGTATTTGCGCGGAACAGGTCCACTGCGCGAGGCCGGGAAGAATTTCCGGGCGGAGATTGTGGGCGCGAACGTGAACATGGATTTCGCCGTCGGGAGAAGAGCGGAGATCGCGCGAACCGACGACCTGACCCTGCTTGATGAAGACCACGGTATCGCAAGTAATTTCGACTTCACTGAGCAGATGGGAATTGAGGAAGACCGTGGCGCCGCGCTTGCGCTCGTTACGGATAATATCGCGGACCAGGTGACGGCCCATGGGATCGAGGCCGGAGGTGGGTTCGTCGAGGAAGACCAGTTCGGGCTCATGGATGAGGGCTTGCGCCAGGCCGATGCGTTGCATCATGCCTTTGGAAAAGCCGCGGAGGCGTCTATCGCGATGCGGGGTGAGGCCGACCAGATCGATGTAGGCAGGAACGCGCTCGCGCAATTGGGCGGGAGTAAGCCCGCAGAGGCGGGCGTGCAGCGCGAGAAGCTCGGAGGCGGTGAGCCAGTCGTAAAAACGGAAGTCTTCGGGAAGGAAGCCGATTTTACAGCGAATTTCGACGTTGGAGAAAGGATGGCCAAGAATTTGCGCCTGGCCGCTGGTGGGCCAGACGAGGCCGAGTAGCATTTTGATGGAGGTGCTTTTGCCGGCGCCATTGGGACCCAGAAAGCCGAAAATTTCGCCCCGACGGACCTGAAGAGACAAGCCTCGCACCGCGACCTTGGAGCCGAACTGTTTGCGAAGGCGGATAGTGTCGATGGCCAGGTCGTTGGTCGGTGGCAGAAGATCCTCCGTCAATTGACGCCGCGAGGTCGATGGCCTCAACGGGTGAAGCCGCGCTATTGGAGCGAGCTGGCCAATTGTACTGCGGAAGTGGCATCGCCCTGGCCGATGAGGGCATAGATGGTGGCGTTGTCGACCCAGATCAGAGCGAAGGAAGGGCGCGGGCGGTTGCGGGAGCCGGAGAACTGCATCAGCGTACCGCGAATGCCGTTGATGCTGACGGTTTCATACGATTGCACGTCGCGGGAAATGGGCACAACCAGGGTGGATTTCCAGTCGACCGTTTGGCAAAACTGGCGCGCCTGCACGGGATTCCAGCCGACCAACTGCAAGCCGATTTCGGCAAGCTGCTGAATGTTCAAATCGGAGGGAACGTTGATGACCGGGCTGGGAGCCTGGATCACGACCAGGCAAGGATCGGCTGCGGTCGAGGAAGGTTGATCGGGCGGCTGGTTGACGGAGTCTTCGGAGCGTTTGCAGGAACCGTACTTCACCGCAGCGGCGCGAGGGACTTGCACAGAAACGGTGGCGCCGTCGAGCGATGCTGGGAGCAAAAGGTCGGGGCGCCCTGCCTGATCGAGAAGGTCCTGGAGGCGGGAGCGGTCGAGGGTGAGATGGAAGGCGTGGGCGCCGGCGATTTCGAAGGCCGGGGAATCCGTGCGATTGGGCAGTACACGAACGGGGAAGCCCACGGCTTGGCTGGCAGCGGATTGAGATGCGGCCGAGGAGGGCTTTTCATTCGTAGTGACGACGGCGTTCGCAGAAAGCATCTTGGCTAACGCTTCGAGCGGCTGGCGGGATGCGCCGGTATTGTCCAGGGCGGCAAAATCGAGGCTGACGGTTTGCACTCGTTCGACCCGCAGTGTGGCCAGCAGCCGCTGTGCAAAGCTGCGCGTGGCAGGGAACAGCAGCGAAATGAGCAGAACGGCCACCGCAAAGGAAGCCGCCCAAGCGATGCGCCAGCGCGGAGAGAATAGCCGTGCGAAGAAGGGGACGCGCTCTGCTTCGGCGGGGAGATTCGCTTGGAAGAGGGCCAGCGCGGCTTGCGGATTGGCTTCGGCGGCGGAGGGTGGAGCGTCCAAAGAGTTGAGTTGAGACGCGACGCGCCGGACCGCCGCGGAAAGCGTTTCCAGGTGAAGCTGGCAAGCGGGACACGACTCAAGATGCGCTTTGACGGCCGAAATTTCGGCGGGATCGAGTTCGCTATCAAGGTAGGCGCGCAAGGTGCTTTCCGTGGGGCAATTCATACGACCTCCTAATCCTTTTCTCCAAAAAGTTCCAAATAGCATTTTTCGAAGCCAGCTTCCGCGCGGATCAGAAGAGTGCCCACAGAAGCGGCGGAGACTTCGAGATGAGACGCGATTTCCTTGTAGGAATAGCCGGAAACGCGAAGCAGCAGAATCTGTGCCCATTCCGGTCTGAGTTTCGAGAGGGCGAGGCGCACACGCTGCTGCGTTTCGGCGCGGAGCACGCGTTGCAGCCCGTTTTCGGGTTGTGTCGAAGAGGAGACGGCTTGCGAAGCTGCCTGCGCGACTAGGGTATGGCGACTGCGGGCGCGCAGATCGTCGATGCCGAGATTCATGGCGGTGCGATAGAGCCAGCCCGGGACGTTGGCCCGGACGGACGGCGGAAGCGCGGTATTGTGCAGCCTGAGGAACGCCTCATTGGCAATTTCTTCCGCGCGACCGGAGTCGCCCAACATGCGCCGCAACAGGCCAACGAGCCGAGGATAGGTGGAGAGGAACAACTCCTCGAAGGCTTGCGGCGAGAGCTTGCGCGGGGTGTCCGCGGCAGAAGCGGCCACGGGTGACAGCGTGTTCGAGAGTGGGTCCATCACACCTTCCAGCACGGTTGCATTCCCCCTGCGAATCTGCAAGAGAAACGAGCAAGGAAGGGAGAATGTGACAGCGGAAGGCGTTGACGGGGGAGGGGATAGCACGTAAACTCGTGCTGCACGAGGATGCGTGCTATTGATGGCTAGAAAAACGAACATTACTTTAAAGCTGGATGCGGAGCTATTGCAGCGCGTCAAGGTGCTGGCGGCGCAGCGGGGCACGTCGGTCAGCGCCTTGTTGACGAATCAGTTGGAGAAATTTGTCCAGTCCGACGATGCCTATGAGCAAGCACATAAAGCCGCGATCAAGCTAATGAAGGAGAGCACGGCGCTGGGATTCAAGAAGCCCAGGTCGCGCGACGAGCTCCATGAGCGGTGAAGCGTTCGTCGACACCAACGTACTGGTGTATGCCTATGACCGGCGAAGTGGGGAAAAAACTGCGCGTGCGCAGAAACTTTTGGCGGAACTGTGGCAGGGAAAACGAGGAGCGATCAGCACACAAGTGTTGCAGGAGTTTTGCATTTATGCGCGCCGGAAATTCGCTGTGCCCATGCTGCTGGAACAGGTGCAGCAGGTTGTGCAACTCTACCGCGAATGGCATGTGGTGGTGAACACGACGCAATCGATCCTGAGGGCCTTGGAACTGGAGAAGAGGTATTCGCTGTCGTTCTGGGACGCGATGATTGTGCAGGCGGCGCAGAGCGCCGGTTGCGAGATTTTATATTCAGAGGATTTATCGCACGGGCAAGAATACGATGGAGTGTTGGTGGTGAATCCCTTTACCGCGTGAAGTGCGAGGGAGTTGTAGAAAAACTGGAAAAGTAATTTGTGGCGGGCACCTCGCGCCTTGTGTTGAAGCTTATGCCTACAGAGGCCCGTTCATTGGCAGATGCTTATGTTGCACTTCTATGCGAGAAATTGCCAGACTCTGACCGCCATAGACTAAAGTCTGTGCTACAGGGCGGAAATTCCTAGAAAAATCTAACGGCGTAAAGAGGCGAGCGGCGGTGCCGATAAAGAAGTGTTGGGCGAAAAGTGTTTATTCGCCTGCAAGGCGGCCGTGTGATTACTTTGGCGCTGTTGGCAGCTTTGGCGTTCCCTCCGCAGCAAAACAATCCGAAAGCTGAAACGAAGGAACCGGTCGCGCCAGAACAAGTACTGGCGTGGCAACTGGAAGGACTGACCCAGGAAGAAATCCAGGAGGAAGTGAAAGCGCATGGGCTTACAGAATGCGCGGAAGCAGCGCTGTTGAGCGCGTTGGCGGCGGTTAGGACCGATGCGCAGACGGTGGAGCTGGTGCGGCATACCAAAGCGCCCTGCAAACTTTTGAAGCTGGATTTGCGACTGCCGAAGCCGACCGATTATTTGTATGAAATGGCCGGGGCGATGTTATGGAACAACTGGCCGCACGCGCTGCAAACGATGCAGATGGAGGTCAGCAACCAGCCGCAGAATCCGGACGTGCGGCTGATTTATGCGCACATCCTCAGAATGAGCGGGAATTTTATTCTGGCTTATGAGCAGGCCACCGCTGCGGAGCAACTGAATCCAGGTTCGCCGTACCCACATGCAGAGCGATCGACCATCTGCTACCACGCCAGTTTGACGGAGTGCGCGATACACGAGGCGCTGCGTTTCCAGGAAATGCGGGGGGAAGACGCTTCCGCGTACATCATTCTGGGGCACGCGCGGGAATTGCAAGGACACGATGACGAGGCGATGGAAGCCTACACGCAGGCGAAGAAGTTGCACGCCGGGTATGCGGAGATTGATGCGGGATTGGGACGCGTCTACGGGCGGACAGGTGAGTTCGAGAAGGCGGTGGCGAGTTTCGATGAAGCCATCCGGTTAGACAAGTGGGAGGCCAACAACTATTGCGAACTGGCGCAATTGTATGAGGCGGAAGGCTACGCGGGAAAAGCCGTCGAACGATTGAAGGAAGCGCAGGAACTAGAGCCAAAGAATACGCAGATCGCGATGGCATTGGGCAATGCGTATCTGGTCGGGAAACGGTATGTGGAAGCGGCGCAAGTGTATCAGGAATTGTTAGAGACGGCACCGGCGATGGAGAGCGCACGGCTGCAACTGGCAAAGGCGCTACGTGGGATGGGACGCCAGGCTGAGGCGGAAGCGCTGTTCACGGAGCCGGGCCTGGAAGCACCGGGTGGCAGAGAGCATTGAGAGGCATCGCAAAGAGCCGGCAATTCCTCCGGGGCGAAGCCCAATGGATTGCCAAGGATTTATGTCGGAGCTAAACGCTCCGACCCCCGGTGGCAGGCACATCCCAACAAGCTAAAACGGCGACCGGAACGCGGGTAGTGGTGCGAATCGGCGCTTTACGGACGTAGGAAAAACGGGCAATCTGGAACCCGCCTGCGTTGTTTGGGGCGAGGATATCCATGAAGGCCTACTACCGCCACGTTGTATTTTTTGTTTTTTGTGTTGTGCTTTTTTCTTTGGCTACGAGCGCAAAGGATCAGGGCACACTCGCGCTTGTGGGAGGCACGGTGTACGCGTCGCCGAACGCGGAGGCGGTGCGCGATGCGGTGGTGTTGGTGGCGGATGGCCGCATTGCTGCGGTTGGAAAACGCGGGGAAGTGAAAATCCCGAAGGGCGCGCAGGTCATCGATTGCGCCGGGAAGACGATTGTCGCCGGATTCTGGAACAGTCACGTACATTTCATAGAGACCTTCTGGAGCAATGCAGAGAGCGGGCCTGCGGCCGATCTGGAAAAGCAGATGCAGGAGATGCTGACCCGCTGGGGCTTTACCACTGTGTGGGATCTAGGTTCGGATCCGGGGAGTTCCTTTGCATTGCGGCGACGGGTGGAGTCCGGAGAAGTGCCGGGGCCGAAGATCTTCTTAGCTGGCGATATTTTCCCCAAGAATGGGCATCCCGTGTATTTGCCTCCGGAAATGCAATTGCCGGAAGCCGCGAGTGCGGAACAGGCCGCGCAAATGGCTCGCGACGATTTAAAGATGGGCTATGACGGGATGAAGTTGTTCACCGGCGCGTTTATGGGCGACAAACCGGTGATCAACATGGACACGGCGATCGTGAAGGCGGCGGTGGATGTAGCGCACGCGCGAGGCAAGCCGGTGTTCGCGCATCCGCAGAATCGGGTGGGGCTCGACAATGCGATTGATGGCGGCGTGGATATCTTGGCGCACACAATTCCCAGCACGGATTTTCACTATACCAGCGAGGAGTTGGCGCGGTTCGAAGCGCAACACACGGCGCTGATTCCCACGCTGACATTGTGGACAACCATCGCGAACGACAAGGTGTTCACGGACCGAATCGTGCAGGCGGGTACGGAGCAGTTGAAGGCGTTTTTGGCGAATGGGGGAACCGTGCTGTTTGGCACGGATGTGGGTTTCATCAAGGTGTATGACACTTCTTTGGAGATGGAATTTATGGGGCGGGCGCTGGCGGCGAAGGACGTGCTGGCTTCGCTGACGACGAATCCGGCGAGTTATTTCAAGGTGAGCAGCAAAGGACGCGTGGAAAAAGGGATGGACGCGGACCTGGTGGTTCTGGAGGGAGATCCGATGGCGGATGTGCGGAATTTGGCGAAGGTGGCGTACACGATTCGCGGGGGGCGGATCATTTTCCGGAAATAGAGGTGAGCGTTAAGGAACGGTTGAGATCCCTCGTCGCATCCACCTTCGCGCTGCGCGCTACGGCGGATAAACGCTGCTCAGGATGACAATTGAGGCAGTGACGAGTGGTTAGTGGCGAGTGGCGAGAAGAAGACACCAAGATTAACGCGGAGACCGCAGAGGAACGGCGCAGAGAAAGCGGAGAGTTGGTAGCCAAGACGCAGTGGGCAAGACCGCACGGGAAAACGAACGGCCCGCTTCAGAAAGCGGGCCCTACAGGGGCTGGGCAAAGACGCGGGGTCGAAGAGGGATCCCTCACTTCGTGCGGGATGACGGGTTTGTTTTTGATGGAGGCGAGACGCACGGGACCAACTGCAAAGGCGCCCGTTGGGCACCCAGCGAAAGAGAAAAGGGAAAAGAGAAAAGCCTCACCCCTGGAAGGGGTGAGCTACAGGGTGTGGACCCGTGCATGCAGTGGTTAGCCTTCTTCGCCGAAACGCTTGATGTCTTCGGGGCCTTCGTTGAGGGGCATGATTTCGCGGCCCTGCACCAGTTGGCGAATTTGGCCGACGATATCGGGATTGGCGAGAGTGGTGATGTCGCCCGTGTCCATGTTGTTGGAAATGGCCGCGAGCACGCGGCGCATGATCTTGCCGGAACGTGTTTTGGGCATGTCGGGAACGATGTGGATGCGCTTGGGGCGCGCGATTTTGCCGATCATGGTTTCGATGGTAACGGTAATTTTTTCGAGAATGGCCTTTTTCGGCAGCACGCCAGGCTTCAGGGAAATATAAATTTCGGGGACGCGGCCCTTTACCTCGTCGACCACCGGCACAACTGCGGCTTCGGCAATTTCGCCGACGGTGAGGCAGGCGGACTCAAGTTCCTTGGTGCCGAGGCGGTGTCCCGCAACGTTGATGACGTCATCGACGCGACCGAGGATGCGGTAATAGCCATCGGGAGGAAGCACGGCGCCATCAGCGGCATAGTAGGGCCAGTCGCGCCAATCCTTGCTGTGGGGATTCTTGTTGTATTTCTTGTAGTAATTGTTAATGAAGCGGTGGGGATCGCCCCAAATCGTTTGCATGATGCCCGGCCAGGGATTGCGAATGCAAATGTTGCCGGCGGCATGCGCTCCGGCGGAGACTTCCTTGCCTTCTTCGTCCCAGATTACGGGATAGATGCCGAGACACGCGGGACCCGCACTGCCCGGCTTCATGGGATCAAGAGCAGGCTTGGTCGTGCACAGGAAGCCACCGGTTTCCGTCTGCCACCAAGTATCGACGATCACCGCTTCGTTTTTGCCCACCGCTTCGTGATACCAGCGCCACACTTCGGGCTCGATGGGCTCGCCGACGGTCGTCATGTGCTTGAAACGGAAGTTGTGCTTGCGCGGTTCGTCGGCGCCGGCTTTGCGGAGCATGCGAATGGCGGTAGGCGAAGTGTGGAAGATATTCACGTCGAGGCGTTCGGCGATGCGCCAGGGGCGGCCGGCATCGGGAAATTGCGGTACACCTTCGTAGAGCACGCTGGTCGCAGCGAGGGAAAGTGGCCCGTAGACGATGTAGGAGTGGCCGGTGATCCAGCCAATATCGGCCATACACCAGTAAACGTCTTCGGGATGAATGTCCTGATAGAACTTGGAAGTGCCGGCGACATAAGCGAGGTAGCCGCCGGTGCGGTGCTGACAGCCTTTCGGTTTGCCGGTGGTGCCGCTGGTGTACATGAGGAAGAGCGGGTCTTCGGCATCCATGGAGACAGGCTCGATGACGCGATTGCGATAATCCTTGAGGAGGTCGTCGATGAAATAGTCGCGCTCTAAAACCATGGGAGAGTCGGAAGTGTAGCGGTGGGGATAGCGCTTCCAGACCAGGACCTTGTCGATGGCCTGGCCTTCTTTTTTGGCGGTTTCCACCGCGAGATCGGCGCTGAGCTTATGGTCGACCCAGCGGCCGTTGCGGTGATAGCCGTCGGCGTAAATCAGGACGCGGCTGCCAGAATCGGCGGCGCGCAGGCCGCAAGCTTCTCCGGAAAAGCCGCCGAAGACGACGGAATGAATGACGCCCAAGCGGGCACAAGCGAGCATGGTGATGGGCAGCTCGGGAATCATGGGCATGTGAATGGTGACGCGATCGCCTTTTTGCAGCCCGGCGAAATCACGAAGCATGGCGGCGACTTCGTTTACACGCTTGTAGAGTTCCTGAAAGGTGATGACCACGTGATGCTCGTCTTCGGGTTCCGGGACGAAGATGAAGGCGGCCTTATTTTTCCATTTCGCGAGATGACGATCGACGCAGTTGTAAGAGGCATTGAGGCGGCCGCCGACAAACCATTTCCAGAAGGGAGGATGTTCGGTGTCGAGCGTGGTGTGCCAATACTGATCCCAGTGAAGCAGTTCGGCGTATTCGCGGAAACATTCCGGAAAATTTTTCTCGCTGAAGCGTTCGACGATGCGGGGGTCATTCAGATTGGCTTGGGCGATGAAGCGAGCTGGTGGCCGAACGTATTCCTCTTCCTTCCAGTGAACGGCAATCTGCGCCTCGGTTAGTCCTTCCTTTTTGGGGCGCGCTTGGGCTTTGCGTTCGGGCTGCTTCTTTTCCAGGGCTTTAGGCACGTTGCTCTCTCCATCCGAGATCGAGGAAGTCGAAGGCCTGGCGCGTTGCGCGGAGCGGCGCAACGGTTACGACGGACGAGACGCAGGGACACCAGCGCCGGTCCAGGGCCAGAGGGAGAATCATGCAACGCCGGGAGTTGCGGCGTCAATTGGGCGGGGGCCGGGGTGTTCGAATAGGCGGAAACGAATCAGAGAGATTCCTCACTCCGCGGACTCCGTTCGGAATGACAGTTCAATTTAATGTACCGAGATGCAAAAGGCACAAGGTACCCGCGCGGGCTGCCATTTTGTGAGAAAGAGCACAGGCAAAAGTGCCTGTGCCACGAAGCCTTACCGTGTTTATTTTGCCAGGTCGCGGATCCACACGGTTTTGGCGTTGGTGAATTCGCGGATACCGTAGGGGCCGAGTTCGCGGCCGTGGCCGGAGGCTTTCACGCCGCCGAAGGGCAAGCGCGAATCGGAGGCGACCATCGAATTGATGAAGACCATGCCGGACTCGAGGTCGTTGATGAAGCGTTCGCGTTCGGCGGGATCGTTGGTCCAGGCGCTGGAGCCCAGGCCGAAGCGGCTGTCATTGGCAATGGCGATTGCGCCGTCAATATCTTTCACACGGAAAATGCTGGCCACCGGGCCGAAGAATTCTTCCCGATACGCGGGGGAATTTTTGGGTATGTTGGTGAGCACGGTAGGTTCGTAAAAATTGCCGGGACCGGAGACGGGTTTGCCGCCGGTAAGTAGTTTTGCGCCGGCCTGGATGGTTTTCTGCACGTCGGTATCGATATCTTTCACGGCATCGGGAGTGGCTAGCGGGCCGACGTCGGTTTTCGCGTCGAAAGGATCGCCGAGTTTCAGGGACTGCATACGGCGGACAAACTCCTGTTCGAAGGCATCGGCGATCTTTTCGTGGACGATGAAGCGCTTGGCGGCAATACAGGATTGACCGTTGTTGATGACGCGCGCTTTCACGGCAGTGGCCGCGGCTTCTTCCACATTGGCGCTGGGCATGACGATAAAGGGATCGCTGCCGCCAAGTTCGAGGACGACTTTCTTGATGCGCTTTGCGGCAGAGATACCGACTTGGACGCCGGCTTGTTCACTGCCGGTCAGCGTGGCGGCCATGACCCGCGGGTCGTCGAGAATGCGGTCGACCTGGGCGGCGCCGATCAGGAGGGTCTGAAACACGCCTTCGGGGAAACCGGCGCGGAGCAGGATTTCTTCAATTTTGAGAGCGCACTGGGGAACGTTGGAGGCGTGCTTGAGCAAGCCCACATTGCCGGCCATCAAGCCGGGCGCGACGAAACGAAAAACCTGCCAGAACGGGAAGTTCCAGGGCATGACTGCGAGGATGATACCCAGTGGCTGATAGCGAATGAAACTTTTGGAGGCGCCCGTTGGAATGACTTCGTCCGCGATAAATTGGGCAGCGTGTTCAGCGTAATAGCGGCAGCCGCTGGCACATTTTTCCGCTTCGGAAATGGCGGAGCTGAGGGTCTTACCCATTTCGAGGGTCATCAGGCGGCCGATGGATTCTTTTTCGGCTTCGAGGATCTCCGCGGCCTTGAGCATGCAGCGAGCGCGGTCAGAGAAGGGCGTGTTGCGGAAGCTATGAAACGCTTTGGCGGCTTTGGCGATTTTTTCGTCGACTTGCGCATCGGTGAGCGCGTCGAATTTCTTGAGCACTTCGCCGGTAGCGGGATTGATGGTGGCAATGGCCATGAAGGAGGCTCCGTTGCAGAGGTAATGATTCGTTTCGAAACTCGGGGAGTTATTCTAGCGCAAACCTTACTTTTTTACAGTAGGGATTGTTGGGAAGGGCAGAGTCCAAGAGTGGAAGAGTTTAAAAGTTTAAGAGTTTAAAAGTTCAAGAGTTCAATGGCATAAAGCCGCTGCTACATGCGAGGCGAGAATATGGAACTGCCCGGGGGAGCCAACGGCGCGCTCCAGAAGGCGAGCCGTACATACAAAAGCGGCTACGGCAAAGGTAGGGGGCCGAGGCGGGCTTGCATTTCGCGGTGGCCTTGGCGGGTGATGTGGAGGGCGCGACTGTCGAGTTGCTGTACTACCCATTTACGGCGCAACGCGAGGTTCAGCAAGGCTGCGCCTAGCGCGCCGCCAATGTGGGGGCGGCGTTCGCTCCAATCGAGACAGGGCGGCGCGAAGCGGCGGCGGAGGGAGCGGACAGCGGCTAGGTCGAGGCCAAGAGAGGCGAAGGCTTTTTCGCCCTGTGCGGTAACGCTATAGCTTTTATCGCCGCGAATTACGGGGCGACTTAGCCAGCCCAGTGCATGAAAACGGTCGTGGAGCACGACGGCGATCGTGCCGGCCAGGTGATCGTAGCAAGTGCGAGCGGTGCGGAGTTCGCTGGGAGTATTGGGGACAAATTTCTTGCGTGACGTGCCAGCGAGAATGCTGAGGCCTTCGAGCGTGCGGGCGACCTGCGGGCTTTCGAGGCTGTAAAAGCGGTGCTTGCCCTGACCAATGACGCGAACGAGGTTTGCGGATTTCAGGCGTTGCAAATGCACACTGGCGGTGGAGGGACTGACACCGCCCACGACAGCAAGTTCCGTGCTGGTGCGCGCGTGGCCGTCCATCAGAGAGTACAGCATGCGGGCCCGGGCGGGTTCGCCAATGGTGGCGGCGATAGCGGAGGCGGCGTCATCGGGGTGCAGAGTTACATCCATAGTTTGATGGTAAACGAAGTATTTTTGCGCGGCAATGAGCAAACTGTTTGACGTGGAACCGAAATGCAGCGGCCCGCCGCATAAAGTGGCTGGATGCGGCAAGTGCGCCAGCGGCGTAAAACCGCTGCTACGTACGGCGAGCGCGCGGGGCATGGCCATTAGCCGGCGTGAGGCGATTGCCAGTATCGCGGGGATGTGCGCGGCGCTGCAGTTTGGTTACGCGAGAGCCGGAGACTCGGCTCAAGGGGGAAGAGCCATGAAAATCGTTTGCGTGATCCGTTACCAGATTGATCCTTTTCAGCGGGAGGCGTTCAAAACGTATGCCGAGAATTGGGGGCGAATTATTCCGCAATGCGGCGGCCATTTGGTCGGGTACTTCTTGCCGTACGAAGGAACAAACGACATCGCGTGGGGACTGATTGCGTTCGAAAGCCTGGCGGCGTACGAGGCGTACCGCGCGCGTTTGCGAACGGACCGGGAAAGCCGAGGGAATTTTGCGATGGCTACCAACAAGCGGATCATCTTGCGCGAAGAAAGGAATTTCGTGGAGGTGGTAGACGGAACCTTCGAGATTCCTGCAAAGTTATCAGGAGGAGCGTAGTGGTCGACGCGCACAGTCAGGAGTGACTGTGCCACAGGAGTCTGCAATGAGGACGCAAAAGGACAAGGCCGAACGGTTCCGTGCGCTGCATGAACGGAAGCAGGCGTTTGTGATTCCGAACCCGTGGGATGTGGGCACCGCGCTGGTGCTGGAGAAGTTGGGTTTTGAAGCGCTGGCCACAACGAGCGCAGGCTTCGCGTTTTCCTTGGGAAAACAAGACAACACGGTGGAGCTTCGCGTGCTGATGCAGCACGTGGCGGCCTTGGCGGCGGTGAGCGACTTGCCGGTCAGCGTGGATCTGGGCAACGGCTTTGGCGACGCACCGAAAACAGTGGCGGAAACCCTTCGGCTCACGGCCGAGGCGGGGGCGGTGGGCGGGTCGCTGGAAGACTACACCGGAGACGAAAGCCGGCCGTTTTACAGTCACGAGGAGGCCGCAGAGCGCGTGCGCGCCGCGGCAGAAGCGGCGAAGGCCTTGCCGTTGCCATTCACACTGACGGCTCGCGCGGAAAACTATTTGTACGGGAAGCCGGATATGCGTGACACCCTCCGGCGGTTGCAACTCTACCAGGAAGCCGGGGCAGACGTGCTGTATGCGCCGGGAATTACCACGCGGGAACAAGTCGCGGAAGTGGTGCGCGCGGTGGATCGTCCGGTGAATGTGCTGGTGGGGTTGCCGGGGATGAGGCTGAGCTTGCAGGCGCTTTCGGAGTTAGGAGTGCGCCGGGTGAGCGTAGGCAGTGGATTGTGCCGCGCAGCGATGGGTGCATTTTTGCGCGCGGCGCGAGAGATGCAGGAAAACGGCACGTTTAGCTGGGCCGAAGAAGCGGTGCCGTCAATCGGCGGACTGCTGAACTAGCCAGGGTCGACGAACGCTGTGGGCGCGACACGCGTCCGCGCGCTAGCGCATCGCCCAGGGAAAGAGTATCATCCCCCTACCAACACCCGAAATCCACGAACGACCTGCTATGTGGATACCGCCCTCGGATGTAAACAAACTGGGGATGAACTATGAAAAGAACATTGATGTGTTTTGGCGCGGCGTTCGCCCTGGCGGTTCCTCTCTTTGCACAGGATAAGGAAGCGGACCGCGTAGAGAACGCCGGCAAAGTGATGCAAGAAATCATAAAGGCGCCAGATGGCATTCCGCAGAGTGTGCTGGATAAGGCGGACTGCGTCGTGGTGCTGCCGTCGGTATTGAAATTGGCGATTGGAATCGGCGGGAGTTACGGCCGGGGAGTCATGACCTGCCGCGAGGGAAAAGACTTCAAGGGCAAGTGGGGTCCGCCGTCTATGATGGCGCTGGAAGGCGGAAGCGCGGGCTTGCAGCTGGGCGGACAGGCGACAGACTTCATTTTACTGCTCATGTCGCCGCGTTCGGCCGAGAACATCTTGAAGAGCAAGGTGAAGTTGGGAGCGGATGCTTCGGCGGCCGCGGGGCCGGTGGGGCGTACCGCTTCCGCGGAAACAGATGTGACCCTGCGAGCGGAGATTCTATCGTACTCGCGTGCGCGGGGAGCGTTCGCCGGCGTTTCGTTGGAAGGCTCGACGCTGCGGGCAGACAACGGAGCGAACAAGAATCTGTATGGGAAGGAAATCAGCGCGGCGGACATCGTGTTTAAGCACGAAGTGCCGGTGCCGGATAGCGCGAAGACGCTGTTGGCAACGCTGCAGAAGGCGTCGCCGGTCAATAAGAGCAAATAAAGCGACAATCTCGGTTGATGAAAGGCCGGTCCTGCGGGATCGGCCTTTTTTGTTAGAAGGTGAACTTGGCGGTGAGCTGCATCACGCGGCCGGGAGCGGAACTGACCACGTGACCAAAGGTGGTGCCCAGATCGCTGATGTTGCCGTCGACCGCGGCAGGTCCGTAGAACTGGGCGTGATTGAAAGTGTTGAAGGTTTCGACGCGGAATAACAGGGACTTCGATTCAGTAAGCGGAAGGCTCTTGGCCAGGGCCATGTCGTAATTGTCGATGCCGGGACCATGGAAGAACCGGCGGCTGGCATTGCCGGGAGTGCCCAGAGCATTCAGGGAAAAGAGCGAGGTATTGAAATAGAGCTGATTGTTGTTTCGGGGATTATTGCTGAGATGCAGCGGGCCGGTGGTGTAATCGGGCAGATCGATACCGAAATTGTTGATGCCGTTGGGTTCGGCGCCGAGCAGGGAATTATCGCCGAGGCTGTACAAGGTCACCGGGAAGCCGGTGCTGAAGCGCGTGATGCCGGAAAGCGACCAGCCGCGAGTCCAGCGATTGGAAGGCAGCAGCTTGGCGACGGGAAGTTGATATTCGTAGCTGACCACGAAGTTGTGGGTCATATCGAACGCCGACAAAGCTTTGCTGAGAGAAGGATTGAAGGGATTCACTTCTTCGCCGAGGTTGGAAGCGTTGTCGAGCGATTTGCTGTAGGTGTAGGCGGCGAAAACATCCAGGGATTTGCTGGTGTGGCGGAGGCTGAGTTGCAGAGCGTTGTAATTGGAATTGCCGATAGTGCTTTGGTAGGTGT
This sequence comes from Candidatus Sulfotelmatobacter sp., assembly GCA_035524015.1. Taxonomy (GTDB): domain Bacteria; phylum Acidobacteriota; class Terriglobia; order Acidiferrales; family UBA7541; genus Acidiferrum. The sequence goes on along the minus strand of DATKPS010000145.1, from coordinate 5,420 downwards.
TGCTGCCGAAGTTGGGACCAAGCGGACCGCGCGTTCCGTTGATCACTTGTCCGGAGGCGGAAGTGTACACGTTGCTTTCGCCGAAGGGCCCGCAGGTGGCGGAGCCAGGAGCGACCTGGCTGGGCTGACTGAGGCTGAGGCAATGTGCGGGATCGCCGGGATTGGCTTCCTGCAGCACGAGCAGGCGATGGGCTTGTGTGCCGATGTACGCGGCGCTGATCAGCGTATTGGCGGCGAACTGGCGCTCGAGTGACAAGGTGTATTCCTCAGCGTAGGGAATGCGGTTCGTAGTGGCATAGCCGGGCACCCCGGTAATGGGAAGAAATTGCGTCCAATTAATGGTGTTATTGGGATTTTGCGGAGTGGCGACGCCGGTCGCGAGCTGCACGGGAAATGGCTGGCCCACGAATTGACCGTTCGAAGCAGTGATGAACGGAGTGGCGAAGAGCGGAGGCGCGGGACTCGAGTACGTGGTGCCAAAGGGAGGATTGGCGGCGAGGATGCCGATGGTTAGGGCTTCGATGGCGGTGTAATAGGTGCCGAAGCCGGCACGCACACTGGTCTTGCCGGGGCCGCCGGTGATTTTGCCAAGTAATCCGTCGCCGCTGGCGTTGGGAGACCAGGCGAGCCCGATGCGCGGAGAAAAATCGCCATTACCCGGTGGACTGAGAGTGCGGGAGACGCCGGGATCGCCCGGAAACAACAGGCCCTCGGGAGCGCCGGGGAAAACAACAGATTGGCGGCCGGGAATGAAAGTGGAGATGCCGTTATATTTTTCGTACCAGGGTTCGATGCGGTCCCAACGCAGGCCATAGTTGATGGACAGATTGGGGCGGATGCGCCAGCTGTCTTGCGCAAAGAGCCCAAAATATTTATTTCGACCGTAGAAGGGGTTGAGCTGGCTCTGGTTGTATTGGCTGGGAATGCCGAGGAGAAAATCGGCGAAGTCGGAACCAGTTTCGCTGCCGGTGAAGAGGAAATTGCCATTGAACTGGGCGATGGGATTGGTGTTGATCTGGTCGTAGTGAAACTCCGCGCCGAAGCTGAACGTGTGGTCGTGGACAATTTTGGAGAACTTGTCGAGCGCCTGGTAGGTGTTGTTCACCTGCTTGAGTTCGTTGGCATTGGTGCCGATGGAAAATGCATTGAAGACGATGTTTTCCACGCCTTCGCCGGCGGGATTGAGGGGCACAATGCCGGGGGTTCCGGGTCCGGTGACGAATCCTTGAGAAGCGAGGCTGACGCCCTTGCCGCCTTCGGGTTGGCCCAGATCATTGTTAGCGCGCATATAGCTGAGATGGAACTCATTGACCATCGATGTGCCTATTGTTTTCGTGTCCCCGAGGCTGAAAAGTTGCGCGCGGCCGGTGTTGAGCGCGTTGAACCCAGGAACGCTGGCGCCGCTTTGCGCCACCGGATAAGGATTGTTCAGCGAGTATTGATCGAGGAAGTAGTACAGGGAGAGCAGGCCCCACTGGCTCTGGTAATCGACGCGCGTGGCGCCCTTGTCGTCGCCGAGAATTTCGTTTTGCGAGGAAGTGGAAAAGGTGTTGGCACCGACATTGGGCGCGGGAATGTATTGCAGCAGGTTTTGCGCAGGGGCGGACCAGACACTAGCGGGAATAATCGCATTGGGGAAAACGCACTGTGTGGTGCTGGCGCAACCGGTGGCGTAATAAGATTCGCCCGGAGTGACGGTGTAGCCCAACTTCTGGGACAAAAGGCCTGCCCAATACTGGCCGTTGACCGCCCCGGTTAACACGCTGGTGTCGTCGGAAAAATTGCCGGAGCGTTCCTGCGCCGAGGGCACCGCGATCAATCCGGTGTCGATGCCCTGCTTCATGCGCGTGCCTTGATAATCGACGAAAAAGAAAAGCCGGTTGCACACCACAGGACCGCCGAAGGTGCCACCAAACTGGTTTTGCTGGAATATGCCGCGGGTGGGGGAGAAGAAATTTCTGGCGTCGAAATCGGTGTTGCGGAGGAATTCGAAGGCGTTGCCGTGAAATTCGTTGGTGCCGGATTTGGTGACCACGTTGATCTGGCCGCCGCTGTATTCGCCGTATTCGGCGTTGGTGTTGCTAGTAAGAATGCGGAATTCTGCGATGGAATCCAGATTGGGTATGATCGCGGTGCCGGAGTTGACGTCCTCCTCGGTATCACTGCCGTTGACGATGAAGGCGTTGGCGAACTCGCGCTGGCCGTTGATTGAAATGGTGCCGGGATTGAGGCTGCCGGAGGGCGTGAGCGCGCTTACGCCGACGTCTTGTTGCGTATCGGAAGTGAGCGAAGTGAACGGAGCCACGCCGGGTTGGAGGGACAAAAGATCGGTGTAGCTTCGTCCATTCAGGGGAACCGCGGTCATCTTCTGGCCGGTGATGACTTCGCCGAGTTGCGTATCAGAGGTTTCCACGTGGATGGTGCTTTCTTCCACGTCTACTTCTTCCGTCTCCTTGCCGACTTGCAGTTTGGCGTCGACCAGGAAGGCGCCATCGACGGAGAGCGCGATGTCGGTGCGGCGGTAGGGACGGAAGCCGGAGGCATCAATGGCGATGTCGTAACGGCCTACGGGGAGGTCAGCGAAAGTGTAAGTGCCGGTGGCGTCGGTGGTGGTGGTGCGAATGGCGCCGGTGTCGGAATTGGTGACCGTGACTTTGGCGCCGGCGACCACCGCGCCCGTCGGGTCTTGCACCGTGCCGGAGATGCGTGTGCCTTGGCTGGCGAGGAGGAGTGCGGGAAACACGAGCAAGAGCAGGGACGCGAGCAACATTGCCCAGAATTGAGAGAAACGAGGGAAAACAGCGCTTTCCGCGGACACTGACAAACCGATACCTGGCAGCCGAAGGCCGAACACGATAAGAACCCCCCAAGGAAAAGAAAAAGGCGGAGTAACCGCCTGTTTAGTTGCAAATCGCTTGCAAGTGACAAAATACGACACATTTGGTCCGATTTCAACCTGCTCTCAGGGAATGGCCGGATTTTTCACTTCAGCGGAGACTACACGCGGCTTTTCGGTCATTTTTTGCGTTTTTGCACCCGGGATTCCAGCCCGGATTTTCTGTTTTTTTGGGGGGTGCGTGTGGGCGCCGAAAAAGAGCGGTGCCTCGGACTATTTAGAAGAGCCTTGCATCTAATCGTTGCGTCGCAAAGGGGAGAGCCATGGCAAAAGAAAACGAAGACCAGAATGTTCTGCACCACATCAACCGCTTGGTGGAAGAAGAAGAGCGGCTGCTGGGCAAGGATCAATTGGCGGATGGAGATGATTCGCGCTTGTCCGAACTGAAGATGCAACTGGATCAGTGCTGGGACCTGCTGCGGCAACGGCGGGCGCTGCGGGAGTTTGGAGAGGATGCGGATAAGGCGAAAGTGCGGCCGGCCAGGATAGTGGAGAACTACGAACAGTAGAGCGGAGCGGCGGAGAGCGAGCGAGGTGGAGGAAAGAGCGCTTGCTAAGGGAGGAAAGAAGAGGTACCTTAGCCCTCGGTTACCGAGGACAAGGATATGAGCAAACCTTCCGATTTGGTGCAGGGCACTCTGGACATGCTGCTACTAAAAATTCTCGCGCTGGAGCCGTTGAACGGCTTCGCGGTCAGCCAGCGGTTGCAGCAAGTGTCTGGGGATATTCTGCAGGTCAGCGATGGGTCGTTGTATCCCGCGTTGCACAAACTGGAGCAGGAGGGCTGGATTACGGCCGAGTGGAAAAAGTCCGCTCAGGGCCGGCGCGCGAAATATTATTCGCTGACGCGGTTGGGCCGGCGCCAACTGGAAAAAGAAGCAAATAACTGGGACCGGTTGTCGAACGCAATTACGCGTGTCGTGAAGCTCAAAGAGGCGTAAGCGCCGCGGGCGCCAAAGAAGGCGGCGATGAAACCGGAGCATTGGCTATACACGATTCCATTGCGGTTGCGTTCGCTATTTCGCCGCTCTCCAGCGGATCAGGAACTGGATGAAGAACTGCGCGACCACGTCGAGCGAACCACCGAACACTACGCCGCCCAAGGAATGGTTTGGCCGGAAGCGCGGCGCATGGCGCTTCTGAAATTGGGCGGAGTGGAACAAACCAAAGAGAAGTGCCGCGAAGCCCGGCAGGTCAACTGGATTCTAGACTTGGTTCAGGACTTACGCTACGGCCTGCGAATCTTGCAGAAGGCGCCGGGGTTCACGGCGGTGGCAGTGCTGACGTTGGCCTTGGGCATTGGCGCGAACACCGCGATCTTCAGCATTGTGGATGCGGTGCTGTTGCGAGCGCTTCCGTATCGCCACCCCGAGCAACTGGTTTTGCTATTCAATGTTCCGCTGCAACAGCCGGACGCGCTTGCGAGCCTGTCCTACAGGGACTTTCGCACGTACCGCGAGCAGAACCGCGTGTTCAGCGAGATGGCGGGAAACGCATTTCATGATCTGACGCTCACCGGGGCGGGCGAGCCATTCGTTGTGAACACTGCGGTGGTGACGCCGGAGATATTTGCGTTGCTGAATGCCCAACCACTGGCCGGTCGCACGTTGTTGCCGGAGGACGGCCAGCAAGGGGCCGCGCCGGTCGCGATGCTGAGCGAGAATCTTTGGCGCAGCCGCTTCGGCGCCAATCCCGGGCTTATCGGTCAATCCATCACACTCGACATGCGTCCTTTCACGGTGGTTGGCGTCCTGCCCGCGAACTTTCGCTATCCCGAGAGCTTGCCGCGACAGGACGTGTGGATTGCTGTGGCACAGGATCCGTTGACGGGACCGCTGATGTCCCGGCCCGGCGTGGGCATCTTGGGCGGTATTGCGCGACTCAAGACCGGGGTTACGGTGGAGCAAGCGCAGGCCGGGATGAAAACCCTAGCCGCGCGAATGGCGCAGGAATTTCCGGCAGAAGATGCAGAATTAACCGTCCGCGTTGAGCCTTACCGGCAGTTCGTGGTCGGTAACCTGAAGTCCTCCTTGCTGATTTTGCTTGGTGCGGTTGGCCTGGTGCTGTTCATCGTGTGTGCCAATATTGCCAATCTACTGCTGTCGCGCGCCACTTCTCGCGGAAGAGAAATTGCCGTGCGCATTGCCCTGGGAGCGGGGAACGCTCGAATCGTCCGGCAGTTACTTACGGAGAGCGCATTGTTGGGATTGTTGGGGGGAGTTGCCGGGGTGCTGTTGGCGGTGGGAGGTGTTTGGGTTCTGCGGCCGTTCGTGCCGCCAGACGTGACGCAGATCAGTTCCATCCATGTGGGAAGCGCGGTCTTGGCGTTTGCGTTGTTGTTGTCTCTGGCGGCCGCGCTGGGGGTTGGACTGGCACCCGCACTGCTGGCCACACCGTCCAATTTGCAAAGCAACATCAGAGAGGGAGGCGAGCGTACCGGCCGGCGTGGCGGCCACCGCGTGAGGAGCTTCCTGGCGATCGCAGAAATGTCGCTGGCTACGGTGCTGTTGATTGCGGGCGGCCT
>DATKPS010000144.1:0-5719 GCA_035524015.1 Candidatus Sulfotelmatobacter sp. | reverse complement strand
GCACTACCTTCAGTCGCGAGAAATAAGGACTCTCCTCCCCGCGTCTAGCCTCCCAAACCTCCGCGCTCCTCTGTGACCTCCACGCCTCTGCGGTGAATCCCGCTCTTTGCGTCCTACGTCATCCCAAACGCACCGATCGATCCTCTCGTCGCGCAGAAGCTCCAACCCGAACTCCTTGCCGGCGAAACTATCCACTGGGCCGGCATGCCCAATCCCAGCGTGATCTTCCACTCCGCTGACTGGTTTATGATTCCCTTCAGTTTTCTCTGGGGCGGCTTCGCCATTTTCTGGGAAGCCAGCGCACTCGGTTTCTTTAGTTCCGACCCCGGCCACCCTTCGAGCCCAAACTCCTATTTCATGGTTCTTTGGGGCATTCCCTTCGTCGTCTTCGGCCAATACATGATTTGGGGTCGCTTCTTCTACGACGCCTGGCTCAAGCGCCGCACTTACTACGCCGTCACCAATCGCCGCGTCCTGCTTCTCCAACGCGGTCGCAAAACACAGTTCAATACCGTGATGCTCAGCGCTCTCGCCGATCTCTCCCGCGAAGGCTACAATCCCGGCACTCTCTGGCTCGGTCCGAAACTCTCGTTCTTCGGCCCCCGCGGCAGCCAAACCCGCGGCATGGGTTACCTCACCCTGAATCCCGCCACCAACGTCCTCGCCGACATCGACGACCCCGACTACGTCTGCCGCCTAATCCTCGACCTACGCGACAAAGCCTCCCCTAAAGCCCCCGCCATCGTCGGTTCCAACCTTTCCCTCTCGCGCTAATCCGCTCGCTGTGACCCGCCGTCAAACTATGCGCTACGGCGTTACTCCTCCCACCGCCTCGATCTTCTCTATCGTGATCGTCAGCAACACCCCATCCTTGCCCGTCACTTTGATCCTCCGCGGCACTCGTTTTCCGCTCCATTCCTCGAAATCCTGGTACTCTGCGGTGGTCGCCTGCTCAAACGCCCCGTGCAGCAGTCCTTGCGTATCGAACCAGAACGCCTGCCCATCGATCGGCTGATTCTTTTCGTCCACCTGCCCTCGCGCCACCCGCACCATTTCCTTTCCGTCAAACTGCACCACCGACTGCCCCCAGTCCGCCTCGTACACCTGATATCGCCGATCCGGAAATCGCCCGTCCATCTCGTTCAAAATCATCTGCAGCAGAACCCGCGACGACGCTGGTCCCTCGAAATTCGCCGTGACTTTTCCGCCATCACACATCTGGCTTACTCCCGCATCTCCAATCACCAACCGCCGCTCCCATTTCGCGGCGGAATGCCAGGTCTCTTCATACGATCCCGTCGCCCCGCTTTTCAATTCGACCTTGGCCGTCAGATGAAACGGAACCCCGCCTTCTCCCCGCGGATCGCTCAACGCCCGCGCCTTCTTCATTCGCTCGATAAACGGCTCCGGCACCAGTGCCTTGCCATCCGCTCCCAGCATTTCCATCCTGGTTGCGTATGGCACTGCAATCGTCGTATTCACCTCCACCGGAAACCCATCCTGCAGGTACGGCTTAAACTTCCACTGGCCGATCTGCTGTTTCGCCGCGTCTGTCAGAGCCACGTTGCTGGAGACGATCGTCCCCACCTCGCGCACGTTCCCCTCGCGATCCAACTTCACCTGCACCGCCATTACCCCCTTTGCCGGAAAACTGTGTACCACCGGCCACTCCACCGCCCGCGATTTTTCCTGGTCCAACTGCACCGCGTCGCCTGCCACCGACACAAATCGCACCCGCGCTCCGAACCCTATATCGTTTACCACCTGAAATTTCTCATCCGCATCTTTCAGCTTTTCCAGCACCGTGACCGTCCCGGTTACTTCATTCGGCGAGACCGCCCAGACCTTCACCGTCCCCGCGACGCGTTTCCCGCCGAACGACTGATAATTGCCAAACTCCGCTCCCAGTGTGCGCGTAAACAGTTGCCCGACGGTCCCATCGGGATTGACGCACGCCTGGTTGGACACGCCGATTTTCTCGCCGTCTTTCGCGTACTCCGACTCCCACTTCCCGCACGCTCCGTGAACGTCCATGTCCGCGCGCCTTAATTCTTCCAGCGGAACCGGGTCGGTCGTCGCGGCGATCAGCTCATGTAGCCACCACGGCAGATATTCGCTAGAGTTCGATTCGTAATATTGCGTGCCGTTCCGCACCGCGGTTTGCGTGAATCCTGGCGTTTTCACCTCGCGTCGCCATTTCTCCGCACTGCTCCACCACCACTCAATTTCCGTCGCATATTCCGGGTGGTCCTTCCTGTTGCTCTGCGCCACCAACTTCATGTGAAACGGCGCAGCGCCATCAGCCATCAGGTTCGACGTTTTCGCTGCCCGTTCTATCAACTTCAAAAAATCGTCATTCTCATCCGCCGCCGCTACTCCCAGCCCCAAAGCACAAGCCACCACCAACACCGCCGCCGCAATCCTCATCCCGCCTCCGTGCCCCCTGTGTCTCTCTATGCCGTCCTTACAAAAAAGTCCCCTCAATCCTAAGGAGCAACGCCTTCCCCGGGTGCCCCACATATCACCGTTGCACGCATTGGAGTGCGGGAGCCCAGTTCCCGCCGGTGCTCCGTTGTATGATGCGCCACGAGTCAATCAGCGGCAGCCCTGCTGCCGCCACCGTCCAAAGTCAAACGCGCCGCCCTCTTCGCTTCCTGCTCACTGATCTCTGATCGCTGGTCATCGAAACCCACCGCTAAAAACTGCGCCATCCTCTCGCCACTAACCACTCGCCCCTTCTCCGCCTCACTTCCTCCCCAGAAACCGCAGTCGCGCCGTCACCGCCCGCCCCTGCCCCCCCGTGAACATCCCGAAATTCGGCGCGTCCACATTGTTCACCACCACGTCCGGATTTTGCCGGTCCAGAATATTGATCACCGACAGCCGCGCCGCGAAAATCCTTTTCTTGAACGTGAACTTTTTCTCAAACCCCAGCGTCAAGCTCGCGTAATCCGGAAACCGGTACGAGTTCGGCGCGCCAATCAAAAATTGCTCCTGGTTGATCGCGCTATACGGAAACCCCGTATGGTAATCGAACAAGTACGACACCATAATTCCCCAAATCGGGGTCGGAATCGTTCCCCAACTCAGCAACCGGTTCGGCGCATCCCAACTCAAAGGCCCCGGCTGCTGCGGTGCAAAATAGAGCGACCCCAGCACCGGCTGCAGCACTTCGTTGCTGTCCGCCTTCGACCGCGTGTACGCGCCAAACAGCATGATTTGGTTCTTGAAGGTGTGCCGCGCGCTCACCGTCGCGCCGCGATATTTATCCTCGCGCGTGCTCTGCAGCGCAAAGTCCGACCCGATCTGCCCCGGCGAAAGCGTCTGGTACACCAACCCGTGGTGCTGGTCGCGCGCCAGCAATTCCACACTCACCAGCGTGGTCTGTCCAAACCGCTGCTCCCATCCCGCGCTCCAAATGTCGAAGTACGGCTGCTGCAAACTCGTCAGTCCCTTGGCCGGCAAAATAAACGCGCTCGTCGCCGGACCGGCTATCGGAATCTTCCCCGTCGGGTCGTACAGCGTGTCCACTTCCTGCTGGTCGTACGCCTGCCCGATCAGCGCCAGGTTCAGCGGGATGTCGTACGTCCCCCAGCCAATCGAGAATTTCGCGCGATTATTTTTGAACGGCAGATAATTCGCGGCCAGCCGCGGCTGCACCAGCGCCGCCTGAAACAACCGGTCCCAATCCGCGCGCACCCCCGCCTGAATCACAAAATGCCCGTCGGGCGCCCAGGAATCCTGCGCAAATCCGCCCGCCAGCGTATTGGTGATGTGGAAATTCGGATCGCCCACAAACGTGCTCAGCCGCGACAGCGTCTGCGCCGCGCTCAGCGCCTGAATCTCCCCGCGCGTCGACTCCTGCGTCAACTCCACGCTGGAAAAATTCCCGCCCACCGAAATTGTGTGCGCCCCTAACCACTTCATCGGCGTGCGCACTGCGTCGCCAAAAATCTGGTACCGCCGCGCGTCCTGCTGCTGCTTCTGGAAGTAATTTCCTTCCGCGCCATTCACCAACAAAATGTACGGCTGCGTCCCCTGCGGCACGGCATTATTCAGCGAATCCTCAATGGCAAACCCCAGCTCCGTCACCGCTTTCTCGAAATACCCCTGCTCCTTCACGAACCCAAACAATTCGCGGTTGTCCACTGTCGTGGTCGTCGACTGCGGCATCAGCGCGGTCAGTCCGGCATCCTGCTCTTGCGTCACGTTTGCCAGAAACGCCGCGTGCAAGCTGTTGTTCGTCGAAATCTTCCACAACAACCGCGACCAGCTGTCCCCTCCCCATTCCGTCGATGTGTCCGGCGCGCCCTTCGGCAACCCATACACCACGCTCAATGTATGCAGGAGGTCAAACGATTGCGCGAACCACACTTGATTCGCAAGAATCGGCCCGGAAAACGTCACCCGCGGATAGTAGTCGCCCAGGTATAACGAACCTTGCTGCAAGTTCACCCCGGGAATAAAGTCCGTCGCATTAAACCGCCAACGGTCGTCGCCTTCCCGCGTGTCGTAGCTCAGCACCGCTCCGCCCGGATGCGCATACTCCGCCCCAAAGCGCCCGGTCTGAATCTCCGCGCTGCGCACGGCATCCACGATCATCCGCGAGGTGAGCCCATTGCTTGCCGGGTCGCCCACTTCCACCCCGTCCAGCAGATACTGCACCTCCGTGCTGTTGGCTCCCGCGATGTGCAACTGCAGGGAGTTGTCGCGCAGCACTTGCGGCATGGCCACCAGGCTCTGCAGCAAATCGTGCGAACTCGCCACCGGAATGTCGATGATCTCCGTGTTGCTCAGTGTGGCCGTGCTTTGCGTGCTTCTAGTGTCGATCTGCTCGGTCGGCGCGGTGACGTCCACCTTCTCGTGCACTTCTTCCACATGGTTCAGCGTGAACCCGAATTCCGTGCTGTCCGGCGCCAACTGCACCTTCTGGTTCTGCAGCACGAAGTATCCCGGCTTCTCTATGCGCACGGTGAACTCGCCCGCGGCTAGATTCGCCACGGTGAAGTACCCGGAATCCCCCGTGAGCGTATAAACAGGAAGCCCGCCAGCAGTCTCAAGTTTTACTTGAGCCCCGATGACGGGCAATCCATTCTCATCCAAAACTCGGCCGTGCAAAGTCAGCGTTGCCGTCGCCTGTGTTGTGGTCTGTGTAGGTGACTTTGCGGAAGTTTGAGCTTTACTTGAAGTAGCTCCACACGTCAGCAGCAGGAACGCAGCAAGCGTTCCCGCTCTTCGGCACCGCCCGCGGTTCTGCCAGCCGCTGCCGAAAAATCGCTCCACCACTTCTTTCCACCGAAGTCTCTTCACCGCAGCTCCCCATGAGCCGGGAATGACTTCATGTTGTACTACATTCGAGCCCCATCGCGAATTTTAGTCGGCGCGCCGACATTTCTCACATCGGTCGCCGCGTGCCACCTAGGGGTCCAGCACGCTGGACCCATCTCGGCAAGATCGAACTGACTCGAACTTACCGCGCTCGCAAAGCCGCCCTTGTCATTCCGAGCGAAGCGAGGAATCTCTCTTCGATCCATCACAGAGAGATTCCTCAATCTCGCAACGACGAAGCAACCGCCGGCGCCGTCTACTTCTTGCCCTTACCCTTCGCCTTGTGCTGCTTCTCTTCCACCACCGCTTGCGCCGCCGCCAACCGCGAAATCGGCACGCGGAACGGCGACGCGCTCACGTAGTCCAGCCCGATCCGGTGGCAGAACTTCAC
>DATKPS010000143.1:0-13435 GCA_035524015.1 Candidatus Sulfotelmatobacter sp. | reverse complement strand
GATAAATTTTACAATCCGTTACACTTACAAAAACCAAATTGGCCTCTGGCTTGCACTGCTTTGGTGCACCTCTGAGTCGGTCCTGCCTGTGGCGTTGTTGCTGCGTGGTGCGGTCGGTTTTTGCTAGGGCTTTCCTGGTTTAAAAAAGTCCAGTGCGAGTGGTCGGTTGCAGGTGTGAAAACCATCGTGGATGGCGTCGGACTGGTGTGTCCGGAGAATGGTCGGCGGCTTGGAAATCAATTTTTGATTAGGGGAAGAAAAACAAGATGATCAGAACGGTTCTAAAAATAACGCCATTGATTCTATGTTTGTGTTTACTGGCAATTGCAACTCCCGCGCAAACCATCGTCACCGGCGGAATCAACGGAACAGTCACCGATCCTACCGGCGCGGTGGTTCCGGGTGTAGCCCTGACGTTGACCAACAATGCCACGGGCGACGTATACAACACCGTGTCTACTGCAACGGGCGGCTATGTCTTCTCTCTGTTGAAGCCGGGGGATTACACGCTAAAAGCCGCCAAGAGCGATTTCAAAACCATTTCGCAGAAAGTCAGTGTGCTCTTGGGGCAAAACTCGACGGTAAACCTCACCATGGAATTGGGCGCAAGCACCACCACGGTGGAGGTCACCGGTGAAGGACAGTTGCTGCAAACGGAAAACGCGAACATCGCTACCACGTTTGACACCCGAACGGTGCAAAGCATTCCCAACCCGGGCAATGACATCACTTATATCGCGCAAACGGCTCCCGGTGTTTCCATGAACACCTCTTCCATGAACGGCTATGGCAATTTCAGCGCGTTCGGCTTGCCGGGCACTTCGAACCTGTTCACCATCAACGGCAATGACTATAACGACCCGTTCTTGAACTTGAACAACTCCGGCGCAAGCAACCTGCTGCTGGGGGCCAACGATGTTCAGGAAGTGGCGGTAGTCAGCAACGGCTACACCGGCCAATACGGCCGCATGGCCGGCGCACAAATCGATTACAGCAGCCGCTCTGGCACCAACAATTTCCACGGCAGCGGCAATTACTACTGGACCGGCAGCGCGTTGAACGACGAGGACTATTTCCTGAAAGCCAGCGATCAGCCCAAGCCGTTCCAGAACAATAACCAATGGGCGGCGGATTTCGGCGGACCGATCAAGAAAGATAAAGCGTACTTCTTCGTGGATACCGAAGGGTTGCGCTACGTGCTGGCCACCGCCACACAATCTTTCCTGCCGACCCCGGCCTTCCAGAGTTACGTGCTCTCGCAGGTCCCGGGAACCGCTACCAGTTTCTATCAGCAAGCGTTCAATCTGTATAACAACGCCAAAGGCGCGGCCAATGCCGTTCCGCAAGCGGGCACCTGCCCGGGTATCGGCGGCGCAGCCGTCAATGCCTTGCCGGGAGGCTCGACAGACTGCCTGGGCGCCGTCACGCTATCCGGCGCTGCCGGCAACCAGGAATGGTTGCTGATTGGCCGGGTCGACTATTCTTTCAGCGACAACGATAAGATCTTTGGTCGCGTGAAATTCGACCGCGGAACGCAACCCACCTACGCCGATCCCATCAATCCGGCGTTTAGCGCCATCAGCCACCAGCCGCAAAATGAAGGGCAATTGAACTGGACGCACATTTTCAATCCGACCATGACCAATAACTTCATCTTTTCGGATTTGTGGTACTCGGCGATTTTCCAGTCCACCAATGTGAATGCGGCCAATTCCGTGTTCCCGGAAATTCTGTGCTCTTCGAATACCAGCATGTCTTGCCTGGGCGCAGTCGGCGGGGAATTTCCCGTAGGCTTCTTCTTCCCGCAGGGCCGCAACGTCGAGCAGTACCAATTTGTGGACGACCTTTCGATTGAGAAGGGTGTGAATACCTTCAAGATGGGCGTCAACTTCCGGCGCGACGATATCAGCGACTACCGCGCTTCAGAACTGACTAACCCCTGGGCCGTCAGTACCAGTCTCGCGGGCTTCGCCAGCGATACCGTCGATACCAGCACCTCGCAAAACTTCCCCGTCTCCTATGTGCAGCCGATCGCCATTTACAGCTTCGGCTTGTACTTCCAGGACGAGCTTCGTGTCAGCCAGAAGCTGAAGTTGACTCTCGCCCTCCGCGCGGATCGCAATTCCGGCGGTGCCTGCCAGCACGACTGTGCGTCGCTTGGCGCGCTGCCTTTCCAAGATCTTTCGCATAATGCCGACATCCCGTTCAACCAGATGATAACCACGCAAACCAGCATTCTACGCAGTGTGGAAGCGGTCGTGTTTCAGCCCCGAATCGGATTCGCGTGGACTCCCAAGGGCAGCGACACCGTTATCCGCGGCGGCGTCGGGTTGTTCTCTGATCTGTACCCCGGCACCATCCTGGACAACATCACCACCAACTTCCCGCAGGTCCTGAGCTTTTCCGTACCGGGAGGCACCGTCGACCCGAATGAACCGGGTAGCGGCGCAAGCTTGGTGCAAGGCTGCAACACCTCTTTCCGCAACGCGTTCAACTCCGGCCAGACCGTGTCGCAGTATGCCGCCGCCGCGCCGGCCTGCGCGGCTGCATTGCCGCCTCTCTACGATGTGCCCTCGAAGACGCTGAACCCCAAGTTCGTCGAATGGAACCTGGAAATTCAGCACACCCTCTCGAAGAGCCGCATGGTTTCCGTCAACTACGTGGGCAACCACGGTTATAACATCCTGATGGTGAATCCTTACCTGAACGCATTTTGCACCACCGGGACCTGCGGAACTGGCTTCACCAGCCTGCCTTTCGGCGCAGCGCCGGATCCACGTGTCTCCGCCGTGCAGCAACTCAACAACGTCGGCTATTCCAACTATGACGGCTTGGTTGCCTCCATCCAGCAGAACCTGTGGCACGGCCTGACCGCCCGTTTCAACTACACGTTCAGCCATGCCATGGACAATGTATCCAATGGCGGCGTCTTGCCCTACAGCATTGCGAATAGCCTGCTGACTCAGATTGATCCCGCCAATCCCAATTTGCAGTATGCATCGTCCGACTACGATGCCCGTCATCAACTGTCGGCCAATTACGTTTGGGATCTACCCATTCATTCCAGCAATCATTGGGCGGACTTCCTCATCGGCGGCTGGCAGGTGGCCGGGACCTTCTTCTATCGCACCGGTTTGCCATTCAGCATCGTCGATGGAGAGCAGGCTCTGAACCTGTTGCCGAACAACCTGACAGTGAATGGTGGGCTGCTTGCCACCGTGCTGTATACACCGACTCAGGGGCAACCGACTAACTTTGGCGCGGCTTGTGCTTCCAGGTCCTGCTTTAGCACCAGCAGCTTCGCGACGCCCGTCGACTTCAACGCCTATGCGCGCAACGCATTCCGCGGGCCGGGCTATTTCAATACCGACATGAACCTCAAAAAGACCTTCAGCATCCATGAACGTTACCAGTTCACCCTCGGGGCCAACGCCTTTAACATTTTGAACCATCCCAATTTCCAGAACCCTATTTCCAACAACCTCAGCAGCGCTTTTGGCACCATCAATGCCGCGGCGGTTTCGCCCACGACGCCGTACGGCGCCTTCGCTTCCGCAGCGGAAGGAATGCGCATCGTGCAGGTGTTTGCCAAGTTCGCTTTCTAACCACATAAACCTTGTTCCTCGGGCGGAGAGCTGCGGTTCTCCGCCCGATCTTTTTTCCCCATATTGGCTGGTCCGTTTGCTGGTGTAGCAGCAGCTTCACGCCGCTGGCCTCCCCCGTAGGGGCGCAGGGCTGTTTACCCTGAGCTGCGAAGGGCTGCGCCCCATGTCCGCACGATCGCCGATTCCCAAGCGTAGCAAAGCGGGAGAACTAACAAACACGTCCTCAGCGGCTAAGGCCGCGGTGACTGTGGCCAAGTTATGGCACGGTTGAAGCCGTGAAGTGCGCCATCAGATTTTTCGCTCCACCGTATCGCATTTTTGGCGATTATCGAAAGGACAACTATTACAAAATTGACATAGACGGCATAAGTCTCTGGCTCGTTAAAATGGAGACAGCTGTTGAAAGGAGAACGAGATGCCGAAGTCCAAAGCAGCCCCAGCGGAGCCTGCAAAGAAAACACGGGCGGTAGTGACATCGCCGACCTACGAGGAAATTGCCCTCCGCGCGTATCACATTTACCTGGAACGCGGCTGCACTTCCGGGGATCCCATGCAGGATTGGCTTCGCGCGGAACAGGAATTGCTGGAAGCGGCGAAGAAGCCAAAGCGTAAGTCGACGGTTGTATCGATCGCCGCGTAGCCGCTCCCAAGCCATCGCCCCTCACAGCCTGCCTCGCTCCGCAGCCAGCCCTTTCTTGCGCCTCGCCATCGCTTCGTGAATGCTGCCTGAAAATTCCTTATACTATTGGTGTCAAGTCGAACGGATGAGGGACGATTGTTATGACGCGTGGAAATGACCTGAGCCACGGGCGGCTAATCGTAATTGTGTTGATTCTGGTGCTCGGTGCGTTCTGGGTGGGCGCCCGCTATGGGCCGCACCAGGCAAAAGATGTAGAAGCCCGGCGCTTGGGCGATAATCCGGCGTCGGCCAGACCAGCTGCTGACCAACCACACGGCGAGCGTTTAACCGAAGACGAAGCCATCAATGTGCGCATCTATCGTCAGGCTTCGCCGGCGGTGGCCAACATTCTGACCAAAGCGACCGAGTACGACTTCTTCATGGAGGCGGTACCGGTCGAAGGTGCGGGATCCGGCTTTGTGATTGATCCACGCGGCTACATCCTCACAAACTATCACGTGGTCGCCGGGGCGCAATCCATCGAAGTGATTTTGGGTGATAAGACCCGTGGACCCGCAAAATTCATAGGCGCGGACCAGCGCAACGATGTGGCGCTGATCAAGATCGATCCCAAGGGCAAGCAACTTGCCGCACTGCCGCTGGGCGATTCGTCCACCTTGCAGGTGGGCCAGAAAGTTTTGGCCATTGGCGATCCGTTTGGCTTTCAGTCCACTTTGACCACCGGCGTGGTCAGCGCGCTCGGCCGCACGGTGCAGACCAGTGATACCACCTTCATTGACGACGCGATTCAGACGGATGCGTCGATCAATCGCGGAAATTCCGGCGGCCCGCTGATCGATAGCCATGGCGACGTGATCGGCATTAACTCCGCCATCTACACACCTTCCGGAACCACTGCCGGCATCGGTTTCGCCATCCCTATCAACACCGCAAAACTCATTGCCAATGACTTAATGACCGAGGGCCGAGTGCGTCGCGCCTACCTGGGTGTTCGGACCATTCCTGTGGCCGGCTGGCTCGCGGAGGCTTTGGATCTGCCGGTTCAGGAAGGTTTGCTGGTCGAGGCGACCACCACGAACAGCCCGGCAGCTGCGGCAGGCATTCGCGGTGGCGACAAGGTGGCGCAAGCGGGTATGCGCCGCATCATGATTGGCGGTGACGTGATTGTCGGCCTCGAAGGGCAAAAGGTGTCGAACCAGTTCGACATTGATTACATTTTGAATCGCAAGCGTCCTGGCGACACCGTGACGGTCACGCTCTATCGCGGCGGGAAAAAGATGGAGATTCCCGTAAAGCTGGGCGAACGCGACGGCAACTGAATCCGTGTAGCACAGGTTTCAGCCCCTGAGCCCGTGCCTCACGGCCCAATCTCGGCCCGGTAGCGGTTCCGTTCTTCTTCGCTGAGCGCGAACCACCCTTCGGTGATATCGCGTACGCGCTCTAGAGCCTTCTGCATTTCTTCGTGCTTGGCTTTGATGGTGTCGGAGTCGGCGTCTTGCGGCACATAAATCGGTGGGGAACCCACTAAAATCGCGCGGGTAAATAATTTGGGCAGGCAGAAGTGGTCCCAGGTTTTTTCGAAGGTGGTGCCGCGCTCGACGCCGACATGGAACACCATAATCGGCGCGCCAGTCATGCGCGCCAGCAGCACCGGCCCCACTTTCGCGACGTAGCGCGGTCCGCGAGGGCCATCGATGGTAAACCCACAATCCAAACCTTCCTTGATGCGTTGCGCCATTACCGCCAGTCCACGCAGGCCGCCGCGGGAAGAACTTCCCTGCGCAGTGCCGAAGCCGAGCCATTCAATCACTTTGCGGGTCCACTGGCCGTCGAAAGCCGTGGTGTTCATGATGACGATCCCACGATTCCGCCCAAACCACGCGATGGGAATAATGCAGCGGTGCCAGAAAGCCCAAATGATGGGCTGCTTGCTGGCCCAAGTTTGGTCCACTTTGGCGCGCCCCAAAACCTCGAAGCGCAGCGTCGGCCCGAGCACACGAATCACGCTGTAGACCACTGCGGCGATAATCGGAATCTGGATCCGCCGATGCCAGGGCAACTTCGGCAAACGCACGTCGTAGTGCGGGCTGATCACGTCTGGCACTTCTTCTGTATGCTTTTCGGGAGTTTCCATCGCTACTCTAATAGTAGAGAGTAGCCGCTCAAAGAACGCAAGTGCACCCGAGTTGATAGCGCGTACCTTTCGCCTAGAGGCGGGCGCGGGACCAATGGAACTTTCGGCCGCCCCACTGTAACAATTCTGCAAACTTGTAGGGCCAGGAGGTGCCTCCTCATCTTTCGCCCGTCTCGTATAAAATAGGAGGGTTGCTGTACCACCATGCAGGATGGGAGTAGGTGCGCTTGCGGTTATCAGGGTTAATCCGTCTCTATTGGCGAGTGGGTGCGTTTGCGATTGTGGTCGGCTGCGGGTGCATCTCCATTGCGAATCTGCGGCTCGCGCGCGCTGATAATCCGCCAAGTGACACCGTAGGGGCCATTGAGGGCGCGGCAATCTCCGTGCAGGGTCCCATGAGTGTGGATGAGACCAACGGCCAGATCAAAACCATTCTTCGCAGCGGCAGCGAGGTCCAGGTCAAATCCGGCCAGGCGCACATCGACCTACCTGAGGGCGGCAACATCACCATCTGCGGACCTTCCCACTTTTCCGTGCTGAAATCCGGCAACGCTCTGACCATTGCGCTCGATAGCGGCACGATCCACGCGCACATCGAAGGGCAATTGACGCTGACGGTATACACCGCGCAAATTCAAGCGCATGCCGTCTCTATCAGCAATGGCGCGCAAGATATGTTGGTGGGCCTGGATGCCTCCGGAACGATGTGTATCCATCCTAGCCGGGGCGCGGTGCGTATTGAACAACAATTGACCGGGCAAAGCTTGCTGATCCCGCAGAGCGGAGAGGTTTCGCTTTCGAACGGGCAACTGGAAACGCTGCACAATTCCACCGGGCAGTGCGCCTGTGAACTGCAGTTGAGCGCCAAGCCGCCCGAAATTTCCACACAGGTCAGCGCGTTGGCGTCCACGGAAGAGTTGAAACAAAGAAGCGAAGCGAAAGCCACCGACCCGCCCGCGAAGACGCCTGCGGCGCCTAAGGAAGAACCCATCTATCAGGTATTCATGCCGCCATTGAAGTACGACGCCAACGCCAAGGTACAGCAGGATTATGATCCGAACCTGATTGTGCTAGTGCGGCGAGCCCGCGTGCGTCCCACGCTGATTTTCCAGGGCAAGGTAGAGGGCGACCCGGTCGTGGCGCAAGCCGCAGCCCCCGCGCCGCCGCCCACCATGCAGAAGCCCGAAGCGGCGAAAAAAACCGCCGATGACACTACCTGGAATCGCGTGCGCACGTTCTTCCACAAGCTGTGGTCTCCGACGTCGTAACCTTCCGGTCATTTACCCCATAGCGCCATCGGCCAGGTATTTACCTGCGCCACCAACCAACTCGGCTTCCATAAAAGCTGATTGTCATTCTGAGGAGCGCTCTTTGCGACGAAGGATCTCAATCGCTGCGCGTCTTGCCCGCGAACCACTCCCCGCAGCTCCTAGCGCCTACATGCCTTCGTAATTCGGACCGCCGCCACCTTCCGGAACGGTCCAATTGATGATCTGGTAGGGATCGGCAATGTCGCACGTTTTGCAGTGCACGCAATTCGCTGCGTTAATCTTCAGTTTCAAGCCGTCGCCTTCTTTGGCCATTTCGTACACGGCCGCAGGGCAAAAGTACTGACAGGGGTTGCCGTACTCTTCCACACACTGCGTCGCGCAAATGTTCAGATCCAAAACTTTCAGATGGCACGGCTGATCTTCCTCGTGTCGCGTGCCCGAGTGATAGACGTCCGTCAAACGATCGAAGGTGAGCTTCCCATCGCCCTTGAAGCGCTCCGGCGCGGGCCGCCCGTGGATCTGCTGATAGGCCTTATAACCTGGCTCCGCGTGCATCGGGTCGACAATGCCGTGGCCGCCGCTAATCTGCTGCAGTCCCGAAAGCACAAATCCATCGAGAAGACCGTTGTGGAAGGATTGATGGAAGTTTCGCACCTTCCACAGCTCTTCCTTGATGTAGCTCTTATCGATTTTTTCTTTGTACAGCTTCAGCGTTTTTGCCGAGGTGTCGCCGGACTTCAACGCTTCGAAAATCGTTTCGGCGGCCAGCATGCCGCTTTTCATCGCCAGATGCACACCTTTGAGCCTTTGCGAATCCAAAAAGCTTCCGGAATCCCCGACAATCAATGCGCCATCCACATAATTGCGCGGCATGGCATACCAGCCGCCATAAGGCAGCGATTTCGCGCCATAGCGCACGAGCTTTCCGCCATCGAGCAGGTTGCGCACAAAGGGATGGGTCTTCCAGGTTTGAAATGCGGCGTGAGGATCGAAGCGGGGATCCGCGTATTCCAAGGCAATCACCAGGCCGAGAGATACGCGGTTATTCGAAAGCCCGTAAATCCAGCCTCCGCCGTACATCTTTGTGGAGAGCGGCCAGCCCAGTGTGTGCGCCACATATCCGGGCTTGATCTTTCCTGGCTGCACATCCCATAGCTCTTTGATGCCGATGCCGTAGGTTTGCGGGTTGATATTGTCCAACGCTTGTTTGGCAACGAGTTGTTTGGTCAACGATCCCCGCGGGCCTTCCGCCAATACCGTCACTTTCGCGCGCAACTCATACCCGGGGGTGTAGTTGTCCTTGGGTTTGCCGTCCTTATCCAGTCCTTTGTCCTCAGTGATGACGCCTGCAATTCCCGCGCCCTCATGAATCAGCTCTGCTCCACCAAATTCCTTGAAGAGGTTGACTCCGGCCGCTTCCACCAGCCCGCCCATCCATTTCACGAGCCTGCTGAGGGAAATGACGTAGTTCCCTTTGTTATTGAACGGAGGCGGCGTGATCGGAAAACGATACGAAGACTTTTGCGTGAACAGCAACGCGGCTGAATCGGTGACTGGTGTGTCGAGAGGAGCGCTCTTTTCAAAATCCGGCACCAACTCCGCAAGCGCTTTGGGATTCATAATCGCGCCAGAAAGTTGGTGCGCGCCGATTTCGCGGCCTTTTTCCAGCACGTAAATGTTCTCAGCAGACAGTTCGGGCTTGGCGCCGCTCGCGTTGTGATTCTTGATGAGATTGGCCAGATGCAAAGCGCAGCTGAGCCCGGCTGGCCCCGCGCCTACAATGAGGACATCCGCTTCCAGTTGCTCTCGTTCGATGGACATGCCGTAATTTTACCAAACAAGTGTTTGGGAAGCTTAGCGGACCTTATATTCTTCCGCAATGAGCGCAAAAACTTTCGGCAATTCTGCTAATGATTCTTCACGAGACGGCATCAGTGCGTAGCAGCCAGGGATTGCAGGTATCTCAGCTACCCAGCAGCCATCGTCCTGCCGGTATAGCACGATCTCATAGTCTTCAAACTTCATACCGCCCCTGAGCCTTCATCGCTTTATGACTTCGCCTTCTGCAGTTCTTCTGTCAGCGCGGGCATAATCTCGAAAATGTCGCCGACGATGCCGTAATCCGCAATTTCGAAAATCGGGGCGTTCTGGTCTTTGTTCACCGCCACGATGGTGCGCGAGCCCTTCATGCCCACAACATGCTGAATCGCGCCGCTGATGCCCAACGCCAGATACAATTTTGGCGCGACGGTTTGCCCGGAACTCCCGATCTGGCGCTCCATGGGCAACCAGCCTTCGTCGCAAATCGGGCGAGACGCGGCAATTTCTCCGCCCAGCGCCTTCGCCACCGCTTCGGCCTGCGCAATATTTTCGGGCGCCTTAATGCCGCGTCCGATTGCCACGATCAGCGGTGCTTGCGTCAAATCCACCGCCGACTTTGCTTCCTTGAACAGTTCAAGCGGCCTGGTGCGAATTTCTTCCGCCTTCAGTTCTACCTTTACCGCGTTCACCGGAGCTTTTCCTCCGGCATGCGCTTCGAGCAAATCCGCGCGGAAGGCCCCGGATTGAAAGGAAGCAAACCATGGACCTGCGCCGATGAAGGTCACGTCGGCGGCCGTCTTGCCCTGGAACATTTGGCGCACGAACACCAGTTTGTCGCCTTCCTTGCGGAAGCCGATACAATCGCCAACGATGCCCTTGCCCAACATCGCCGCGAGTTTCGGGGCAAAATCGCGCACCTGATACGTATGGGGAAATAGCACCAAATCCGGCTTTGCTGATTCGACGACCTGCTTCAGCGCCGCGCAATACCCGTCGGGCGTGTACGGCTCCAGCAGATCATTTTCAACCAGCAGCACTTCCTGCACATTTTTCCCGGCCAGTTCCGCAGCCAACGGCGCCACACCCTTGCCCATCACCACCGCGCTAACCTGGGAAGAAGTTGCCGCAACAATTTGTTGTGCCGCCACCAACGTCTCGAAGCTTGTGTTATTCCACTTGCCCTGCCGCTGTTCGGTCACCACTAGAATTTTCATCGCGATTCTCCTGCGTCTTGCGTTTGTTGTGGACTGTCGACTCTGGGCTGTTGGCTGCCGTTAAATCACTCGCGCTTCGAATTTCAACTTCTCTACCAGCTTTGCCGCTGCTTCTTTCGGTGTTCCGGTCAAAAATTCGGTTTTCTTCGTTTTTGTCGGAACGTAAATTTTCTCGATCTTCTGTGTCGGCTCCACATTCACACCAAGGGACTCGCGCGCCATCGTGGTGATCTCTTTCTTTTTCGCGGCCATGATGCCCTTCAGCGTCGCGTAGCGCACTTTGTTAATCCCCGACTGAATGGAAAGCACCGCGGGCAGCGGGCACTCGATCCACTGAAACCATCCCGCTTCCAATTCGCGCTTCAGTTTCATTTTTCCGCCTTGCACATCGATTTGCATGATGATGGTGGCGTGCGGCAGGTTCAACAAGGCTGCCAAAAGCACGCCGGTTTGACCAAACCCGTGGTCGTCGCTCTGCAAGCCGGTCAGCAGTAGATCGAACTGCTCTTTGCCGATCGCTGCAGCCAGCACCTTCGCCGCTCCCAGGGGATCCAACTGTGCGAAATTATCGTCGGCCACGTGAATGCCGCGATCCGCGCCTTTGGCCAACGCCTCTTTGATCGTCTGTTTCACGCGCTCTGGGCCGAGCGACAGCACGGTCACTTGCCCGCCATGTTTTTCTTTGAGCCGCAAGGCTTCTTCCAGCGCGTAGCTGTCCGGCTCGTTCATCTCGAAACCGATGTCCGATTCCTTGATCCAGTTTCCGGTTATCGAGAGCGGCGCGTCCTTGGCCGGCACCTGTTTAATGCAAACGATAATGTTCACGGGAGTTTCCTTCCATCAGAGCCTGTGAGAATGGGATGGTTTCATCCTGAGCCTGCCTGCGGGGCAGGCGGAGCGAAGAGCTCAGCTTCAGACAAGCCCGGAACCTTCTACCGCACCATGAGACCGCGACAGCTTGCCAACAACCGTCCTACGGAGCTTACTTACCAGTCCAACGCTTGAATATCAATGCCGCGTTGGTTCCACCGAAGCCAAACGAATTCGAAAGCGCGTAATCCACCGCCGCTTTGCGCGCGACGTTCGGCACATAGTCCAGATCGCATTCGGGGTCTGGCGTTTCCTGGTTGATGGTGGGCGGAAGAATCTGATCGCGCAGCGCAAGCACGCTGATACCCGCTTCCAAACCGCCAGCGCCACCCAGGAGGTGTCCGGTCATGGACTTGGTCGAACTCACCGGGAGTTTCTTGCTGGTGGCGCGCTCGCCGAACAAGCGCTTCATCGCACGGGTTTCAATGGTGTCGCCAATCGGCGTGGAAGTTCCGTGCGCGTTGATGTAGCCGATATCTTCGGGCGAGAGCTTCGCGTCTTTCAGCGCTGCGCGCATGACCCGGAAAGCGCCGTCACCATTCTCGGCGGGTTGCGTAATGTGATAAGCATCGCCACTCATGCCGTAGCCCACAATTTCCGCGAAAATCGGGGCGTTGCGTTTCTGCGCGTGCTCCAGCGATTCGAGCACCAAAATGCCCGCGCCTTCGCCCACCACAAAGCCGTCGCGGCCCGCATCGAAAGGCCGGCTGGCCCGTTCCGGCTCATCGTTGCGTGTAGACAGCGCGCGCATGGAAGCGAATCCGCCAATGCCCATGGGCGTCACAGTGGCTTCCGTGCCGCCGCAGATCATCATTTCCGCGGCGCCACGCTCGATAATTTTGAAGGAATCTCCGATGGAGTGCGCCGAAGCGGAGCAGGCCGTCGCGGTGGCCGAGTTCGGACCACGCGCGCCATAGCGTATGGAAATGTGCCCGGAAGCCAAATTCACAATGGCCGACGGAATGAAGAACGGTGAGATCTTTCCCGGGCCACCCTGCATCAGCTTGATGTGTTCGCGCTCGATGATGTCGAATCCGCCGATGCCCGAGGCCACGTACACGCCCACTTCGTCCAGATCGGATTGCTCCGGCTTCCACTCCGCCATTTTCACCGCGAAATCCGCGGCCGCCAGGGCAATCTGGATGAACCGGCCCATCTTTTTGAGTTCTTTTTTCTCGATCCACAGGAAGGGGTCGAAGTTTTTCACTTCGCCCGCGATCTTGCAGTCGAAATCGGCGGTATCAAAATGAGTGATGCGGCAGATACCGCTCTGGCCGGCCACCAGGTTTTTCCAACTCTCCTCGGTGCCAATGCCCAACGCACAAACTAATCCAACGCCCGTAACGACGACACGGCGAGTCAATGCACTTGCTCCTTCATGCACGGTTTTTCCTGCGGCCTACTTGCCCTTCGAGTGTTTATCGATGTACTCGATGGCATCCTTCACCGTAGTCATTTTCTCGGCGTCCTCATCCGGCACCTCGATGCCGAAGGCTTCTTCGAACGCCATTACCAATTCCACCTGGTCGAGCGAATCCGCGCCCAGGTCATCCACGAACGACGCAGTGGGCGTCACTTCCGCCTCATCCACACCGAGCTGCTCGACGATAATTTGCTTCACGCGTTCTTCTACGCTGGCCATTCCAGTCCTCCGCGACCTGCTGTCGCATTTTCTTCGTTCAAACTATTCCACACCGTAATCCGGCTTTGCGGCCGGCGTACAAACTCGTCTGCCCTTGCCTGGGTAACCTTGTCATTCTAGATTCCCAGCCCACAGAAGGTCAACTTAGCTGATGCAAATCCCTCTGCACTTCCTCATATGCGATCGCCAGATCCACCTTATCTAGCGAGTCACCTCTATCCAACATCACCTGTACATC
>DATKPS010000142.1:0-6674 GCA_035524015.1 Candidatus Sulfotelmatobacter sp. | reverse complement strand
AACCAACTGAGCGAGTCCACCCCACCAACTTTCAACCAACCATCCCCACATCGCCAACGGCGTCACCAACCCACCCAAAAACCCGCCAACACCAAAGAAGCTAGCCCGCCTCGCCCTTTTTCCGCAAACTGTTGAGCCTGTGCAGTAGTACCCATGCGTGAGGGCCATGTCATCCTGAGCAGCGCCTGTCCGCCGTAGCGCGAAGTGCCTGAGGCGGATGCGACGAAGGATCTCAACCTATACTGTGTGCTCGGTCGTTAATCTTGCGCCCGCCTCTAAGGCCGGCCGTCGGCTATTCTCGCCGGTCATCACAATTCGATCGAAACCTCATCGCCGGCATGCATCAACATGTTGTCGATCAGCCGCGTATTCCCAATACGCACGGCCAGCACCGCGTAGTTCGTTCGCTCCACGCGTGCAACCGGCTCAAACGTCTCTGCGTCCACAATCTCCGCGTAATCCACCCGCGCGTGCTTCTCGCCATCCAAAACTTTGCGCATGGCGTGCTGTAGCTCTAACCCATCGCGCACTCCCGCCCGCAATTCCTTCTCCGCCGCCTTCAGCGCGCGAAGCAACACCGTCGCCGCCTGCCGTTCCTCCGCGTTCAAATAGGCATTCCGCGAACTCATCGCCAGCCCATCCGCCTCGCGCACCGTCGGACAAATCACCAACTCCACATCCAAATTCAAATCCTTCACCATCTTCTGGATAATCCGCACTTGCTGCGCATCCTTCCTTCCAAAATACGCATAGTGCGGCTGCACAATCTCGAACAGCTTCAGTACAACCGTCGCCACGCCCCGAAAATGCCCCGGTCGCGACTTCCCCTCCAGCCGTTCGCTCAACCCTTCCACGTGCACATTCGTCGAAAATCCGTGCGGATACATTTCCTCTGGCGTGGGCAAAAATAATCCGTCCACTTGCGCTGCCGTCAACTTCTCCATATCAGCTTCCAGCGGCCGTGGGTACTTCGACAAATCCTCATTCGGTCCAAATTGCGTCGGATTCAGAAAAATCGAAGCATACACCGGCGCGCATTCCTTCTTCGCTCGTTCCACCAGCGCCATGTGCCCTGCGTGC
This sequence comes from Candidatus Sulfotelmatobacter sp., assembly GCA_035524015.1. Taxonomy (GTDB): domain Bacteria; phylum Acidobacteriota; class Terriglobia; order Acidiferrales; family UBA7541; genus Acidiferrum. The sequence continues at coordinate 5,594 of DATKPS010000142.1, read as the reverse complement.
AACGCGCCCATCGTCGGCACCAGCCCAATCACCCGCTGTTCCTGACGTGCCTCCCGCGCTTTCTCCTTCATCCACGCAATCGTCCGAATGGTCTCCATCAGTCCTTTCCAGTTATGAAAACGCGTAGTTCTCGTCAGGGCACGGCTTCATGCCGTTGCGGCGGCCCCGAGTCTGTGCGGCTTTAGCCGCTGAGGGCAGCTTTGTTGCCCTTCACGCTCCCGCCGCGTTTGCACGCTCGCGGTAAAAATGCATCAGGTCCGTCAGGATTGGTTGCGCGCCCAATTGCCGCAGCATCGTGGTCACCTGCCCGCGATGATACGTCCCGTGATTCACCAGATGCAGCATCGATTGCCACAGCGGATTCCGGTACACGCCAAATTTCATCGTCTTATATTCCATCACGCGGTCCAAGTCCTCTTGCTTCAGTCCCCGCGCGAAATTCAGCAACCTCGGCTCAAACGCCATCCAGCTTTCCTTCAATTTCTGAATTTCCGCATAGTTTGCATCATCTGGAATTGGCGATGGCGACCGTCCCTGAAACCGCTCCAGCCACAGCCATTCCACTCCGAAAACGTGCGCCAGCGTGTCCCGCACCGACGAAAAGCTCGATCCCAGTTTTTCGTTGAACTGCTCTTTACTCAGCGCGCTCGCTGCTTCCAGCGCCCTCCGGTTCGCCCATGCGTTGTATTCATACAACCCCGACATATCTTCCGGCGTCATTTTTTCCTCCGCAAACCATAAAGTTCGCAGGGGCGCCCGGTCTGCTCAAGGCGCCCCTGTGTTTACGTTCACTCCACTCGCTTAACGGGAAATCGAAATGGTTTTGCGGCCCTTCACGCTGTTTGGTGCGTGATAAGACTCCGCATCCGTTGGAAAATTGCCATTTTGCACGTCGGCGCAGTATTCGCGCACCGCATTGGAGATTACTTCGCCCACATTCGCATACCTTCTTGCGAATTTCGGCGCGTCCTGGAACGTCAATCCCAGCATATCGTGCAGCACCAGCACTTGCCCGTCGCAATCCGGCCCTGCGCCAATGCCAATCGTTGGGATGCGCACCGTGCGCGTAATCTCCGCCGCCACTTCCCGCGGCATCGCTTCCAGTACGATCGCGAACGCCCCTGCTGCTTCCACCGACCGCGCGTCTCGCAACAACTGCTCCGCCGCTCCCGGTGTTTTGCCCTGCACTCGGTAGCCGCCGATCGCATTCACCGATTGCGGCGTCAGCCCCACATGCCCCATCACTGGGATCTCCGCTTCGGTCAGTCGCGCAATCAACTCCAGCCGCCGCTCGCCGCCTTCCACCTTTACGGCTTCCGCCCCGGCTTCCTTCACAAAACGCATCGCGTTGCGCAGCGCCTCGTGCAGCTCCCCGTGGTAGCTGCCATACGGCATATCCGCTACCACTAGCGCCCGTTTCACCCCGCGCCGCACTGCCTTCGTGTGATGCAGGGCCTCCTCCAGCGTGAGCGGCAGCGTGCTGTCATATCCCAGCGCCACCATCCCCACGGAATCGCCTACCAGCACCACATCGATCCCGGCCTCGTCCATCAAACGCGCGGTCGGGTAATCATACGCAGTTAAGCAGGTGATTTTCTTTGTTTCAGAATTTGCAGCGCTAGGAGCTAACGCCTTTCGCTGCACTAGATCGGGCACGGTGATCTTCCCGTTGCCCCTATTCGGCAGGATACTCATGTCGGCCTCCGGTGCCGTCCCCTAACCACGAGGTACAGCCCTCTTCCAGACAGCCCCACTATAACAAAAAGTGATTCATATCACCATGATTCGTGATGCTCGCCTCTCCAGTTGCGCTTTTCTTCGTAGGGGCGCAGCACTGTTCACCCTAAACCCTGAAGGGCTGCGCCCCAGCTCGGCACGATGCCAAATCAGCCGTCCCTTGCGAAACCATCACCCAACATTCTTCAACGGCGCCTGCGCTCGTCCCTTCCACTGCCCGCCTTTGCCCAGTGCATACCGCACACCAGACAACCACGTCGCATACGAATAAAATACCGCCGCCACCGGAAGCAACGGCGCCCACAGCGCAGACAGCCCGTAGAATCGCACCGTCGGCAGGTACGTCACCGTCATCAGCGCCCACGCCGTCAAGCTCAGCCGCCAAACCAACGGTCGCCCGACAAACGTCAGCACCACCGGCGCCACGTACGTCAGCAACATCCCCGCCAGCGTCCCCAGCAGCATCCGCCATGAATACCGCAGCTGCGTGAACGCCGTCCGCGCAATCAAATCGCGTATCTCTCCAAAACTGGTGTACGCCCGCAGGCTCACGCTCTTCCGCGTCAAGCCCATCCAGATTTTCCCGCCGCTGCGTTTCACCGCGCGTGCCAGCGCGCAATCGTCAATCACTTCCGACCGGATCGCCGCCATCCCGCCAATTCGTTCCAGTGCCTCGCGCCGCAACAAAATACAACCGCCCGCCGCGCCCGCTGTTTTGCCTTTGGCATCCGCAATCCACTTCGGCGGATACAGCATCAGGAAGAAATACAGAAACGCCGGAATCAGCAATCGCTCCGGAAACGTTTTTGCCTGCAACAGCACCATCAGCGACGCCAGATCCAGCCGCCGGTTCTCCGCCTTGGTTACCAGCCGCCGCAGGGTATCCGGCTCATGCACGATATCCGCATCCGTAAACCAGAAATAGTCCGGCGCCACGTCGCTCGCCGCGCCAATCCCCTGGTTCAGCGCCCACAGTTTGCCGGTCCAGCCCGGCTCCAGCGCCGCTGCTTCCCATATCGTCACGCGTTCACTCGCCCCGGCCCGCCGCGCGGCCTCCAACGCCAACTCCCCAGTTTTATCCTCGCTGTGGTCATCCACCACAATGATGCGCAACTCACCCGGATAATCCTGCCCTGCCAACGATCCCACGCACCTCCCGATCGTCTCTGCTTCATTGCGCGCCGGAGTCACTACCACCACGCGTGGCCAACGCGTCGGCGCCGGGTCTGTTGCGGCATCTCCATCGAACGCGCGCAACTGCCAGAATGCCCCGCGAAAAAATGCCAGCACAATCCAAATGAAAAGGGAAACTCCACCCAGAATGAGCAGGAAATCGTTCACGCCGTTATTGTGTCACGAACCCTGTAGCACAGGCTTCAGCCTGTGGGGCTGCTTGTGTAGTGGCCAGTCTTTAGACTGGCCAGTCCGTAGCCACATTATCAGTGATTGGCAATGAAGAAAAATCTGTCCTCCTGAGGAGCGCCGTTGGCGACGGAGGATCTCAACCGGCGCGTCTTGCTTCAATCAACCCGCAAATAGCTGGTGTTTTGTTCTAGTCAATCGCCACTAATCACTCGCCACTGCCCCCATCACGCCAGGTCCTCAGCTCGAATCGGCAACCGCCGAATCCGTTTCCCCGTCAGCGTATACACCGCATTGCAAATCGCCGGACCAACCACCGGCAGCCCGGGTTCACCAATCCCCGTAGGCTCTTCCGTGCTCTCTACCACATAAACCTCGATCTTCGGCGTGTGCATGATCCGCGGCATGTCGTAATCATTGAAATTCGCCTGCTCCACGCGCCCACCTCGAATCGTGATCGCATCAAACAGCAGCGCCGACAACCCATAAATCGCCGCGCTTTCCACTTGCGCACGCACGCCGTCCGGATTGATCGCCCGCCCGCAATCCACGGCATACACCAACCGGTGTACCTTCACCGCCTTGTCCACCACGCTCACTTCCGCGACGCACGACGTGTACGTCTCAAAGGAGTAGTATGCCGCGATCCCGCGTCCTGTACCTTTTTCCAGCGGAGAGCCCCATCCGCCTTTTTCCGCCGCCAGTTTCAGCACGCCCTTCAGTCGCGCGCTCACCAGCGGTTTGCCCTCTTTCGGATCCGTAAAATCCGGAATCACGCGATCCTCGCCCATCTGCTGCAAACGGTATTGCAGCGGGTCCGCGCCCGCCAACGCCGCCAGTTCATCTACAAAACTCTCCACCACAAAGCCGCTCGACGAATGCTCCACCGAGCGCCACCACGCTCGCGGCACGCCCGATTTCGCTAGCGTATATTCCACGCGATAATTCGGCGTTCGATAAGGAATGAACGCCGCGGTTCCAAACTCTCCTTCGCCTGTATCGCTTTCTCCCTTGTCGCCCCACATCGACCCGATCGATGTCGACGTCTGGAAGTGTTTCCACGCTGCCAACTTCCCGTCGCTGTCCACCGCGCCCGAAAACTTGTGATACGACGACGGCCGGTAAAAGTCGTGCTGCATGTCGTCTTCGCGGGTCCACAGCACCATCACCGGCTTGCCCGTTACCTTCGCCACTTGCGCGGCTTCCATGGCGAAATCCGCCTGGTAGCGCCGCCCGAATCCTCCGCCCATCAGCGTTGTATGCACCACCACCGAATCGTGCGGCAGCCCGGAAGCCTTGGCGATCGCGTCTTGCGCCCACTGCGGCGCCTGCGTCGGCACCCATGCCTCCGCGCCATCTTTCCGGATGTGCACTGTGCAGTTCAGCGGCTCCATTGTGGCGTGCGCCGCAAACGGAAATTCGTAGGTTGCCTCAATTTTCTTCGCAGACTTCGCCAACGCTGCGTCCGCGTCGCCGTCATTCCGCAGCACCTGTCCCGCTTTCGCCGCATTGTCCAAAAATTGCCGGTGCAACGTTTCGGTGGACTCCCCAGCGTGCGGCCCTTCGTCCCACTCGATCTTCAGCGCTTCCCGGCCCTGCATCGCCGCCCACGAACTATCTGCCACCACGACCACGCCACCTGCAGAAAACGCCCCTTTCGCCACAGGGTCGATCACAAACACATTCTGCACGCCGCTGACGTTCTTCGCCTTCGTCGCGTCAAACGATTTCACTTTCCCGCCAAACACCGGGCACCGCGCAATCACCGCGTACCGCATCCCTGGCACGCGCGAGTCGATTCCAAATTTCGCCGCCCCGCTCGATTTGCTTCGTGCGTCGACTCTCTGCAATTCGCTCCCGATAATCGAAAAGTTCTGCGAATTTTTCAGCGGCACTCTGGTTAGATCCGGCACCGGCAGCTTGCTGGCCTTCTCCACCAATTGCCCGTACGTCAGAAAATTCTTCCGTGCGCCATGCAACACTCCACCGTCCTGCGCCACGCACGTGTCCCGATTCACATTCCATTCCTGCGCTGCGGCTGTAATCATCATTTCCCGCGCTGCTGCTCCCGCGCGCCGCAGTGGCAGCCAGGAACTTCCTACACTCCCGCTTCCTCCCGTCCCTAAATCATAAATTTTCGGATTCGTCGGCGCTTGCTCGATCCCCACTTGCTTCCAGTCCACGCACAGTTCTTCCGCCAGAATCATCGGCAGCGAGGTGATCACCCCTTGCCCCATTTCCGATTTCGCCAGAATCAGCGTGATGTGGTTGTCCGGCGTGATGCGCACCCACGCATTGAACGGGTTCGGTACCGGCTTTTCCTGCGCCGCCGCCGGGTCGTCGGCCGCCCGCGCGTCCAGCCGAAAGCCAATCAGCAGCCCCACACCCGTCGCTGCGCTGCTCTTCAGAAATTCACGCCGGTCGAGAACGAGCGTCTGTGCCATGGCACTCCTCCTCTAACTGTCTCGCGCAGCCCAGCCGGCCACGCTTTCGGA
>DATKPS010000141.1:0-17327 GCA_035524015.1 Candidatus Sulfotelmatobacter sp. | reverse complement strand
CGCTCGATGTTGATCAGCCCGGCCTTGCCCAAACCCACGCTTGCCGTGATCCGCACCGGCTTCCCAAACGCGTACCCGCCAATCTCCAGCACGCTCAGCCCATTCACTTGACCGACATGCGACCCACTGAGGTTCACCAGCAGCGTGCCTTCTTCCATCATTTCGCGGATGCGGGTCTCCACCAGGTTGTGCCGCTCCACCTTCGAGGCAATGGCCTTGCGCACATGCGCCGCGCGCACCACAGTTTCTCCCGCAGCCACTGTGGCGTAGTGCGCCTCGCGCGCCAAATCCGCAATGTCCACAAAGCGCGCGGTCACCTTGTTCCGGCGGCCCGCCCGGCGCACGCCATATTCCAGAATTGCCGCAAAGGCGCCGCGGTCAAACGGAAAGAGATTCTCCTTCTCACTCAGCGTCCGAATCCGCCCGGCGTACTCCTCAATCACGCCGTCGCTCATGGCCATCTCTTCGTCGAACTCCACGCGCACCTTGAAAATTTTGCGGAAATCTTCTTCGTATTCGTAGAGCAGTTCGTACAGATTGCGATCCCCAATCAGAATCACCTTCACATTGATTTCAATCGGCTCCGGCTTCAGCGCCGTGGTGGTAAATGGATAGAACGTCTCGAACGGCTGAATCTCCAACCGGTTATGATTCAAGGTGCGTTTCAGCGCGCGCCACACGCCCGGCTCGGACAACGCTTCCACCGAGTACATAATCAAAAAGCCACCGTCGGCCCGCAGCAGCGAACCCGCGCGCAAATCCATAAAATCGCTGGTCCAACCGCCGCGCGCATCGTAAGCACGCTGGATGGTCCCAAACAGATTCGTGTACGTGGGCGTAGTTTCAAAAATGACCGGCGAGGTGTCTTCGTGGTTGTGCGCCAGGATCACGTTCACGCCGTATACCCGGAACGGGTCGCGCTCCGGCATTGGCCCTTTCTGCAGTGATTCCACGGGATCCTGCTGGTGTTCCTCTTCCCCTTCGCGCTCCTTGAACGGCCCCAGATTATCCAGCAAGTGATGCCGTACTTCTTCCAGATATTCCGTGACGCTGTGGCCCGGATATTTTTCCTTCAGCTCTTCAATGACCCCGTCGACCAGCACGGAAGCTGCTTCCTGCTCCAAATAACTCAGCTCGCTGGCCAATTCGCGCGACAGCGTCAGGGTCTTGCGGTACACCACCGTAAATTCCTGGCGGAACTGCTCGTACTTCCGCTCAATCTCCTCGGCCACACCCGTTTCCAACTTTCCTTCGTGCACCATTTTGGTGATGTCTTCAATCGGCACCATCTGCCCTTCAAGCACCGGGAAAATTTCCGGGAGCGCGACCGCGCCCACCTGCATATGCCCCAAGGCAAATTGCTCTCGCGCGATTCGCCGCGTAAAATCGTCCATCAAATCTTTTTCCCGCACGGAAAATCGTTCCACAATCCGACCCTTTTGCCGCTGGAACGGTTCGCCTTCAAACACCTGAGGAATCCGCCGCCGCAAAAAATCAATGCCTGCCTGCATATCTTTCTTGAAATTGTTTGCGGAGCCTCGCGCCAGTATCAGCAATCGCGGCCGGTCGGGAATTTTGAAATTGTTCACGTAGCAGCGATCGAGGGAAGGCTTGGTCGCCGGATGCAGATCCTCAATCATCTGCGCAATGGTGCCGCCGCGGCTGGTTCCCGCAAGTCCACACACAAACGCGTTGTATCCGGGAGCCGAAAGCTCCACGCCCATCTTCAACGCGCGCAATGCGCGTTCTTGCCCTACGAACCCTTCGCGCTTTTGCGCCTGCGCCGTAGTTTCAAAAGGAATGCGCGACAATTCGCAGCGCCAACGCAGCTTGTCCGCCGCAAGCTCTTCCACTCTGGTCTCCGTCTTGATCGTCATTTCGCGCGTACTGTAGCACAGTTCAACCGCACCGGAACGGAAATGCCCCCGCACCTTTCGCTACCAGTTACGCCACCTCCTTCTGCAACTCTTCCTGGTGGTCCATATACACTCGCAAAATTCCCAACGCCGCCGCCACCACCGTCGGACCCACTACCAATCCTAGCAACCCGAACACGTTCAGTCCGCCCAGAATGCTGATGAACAGCAGCAAATCATTCAGCTTCGTGCGATTCCGCAGCAGCAGCGGCCTCACCAGATTGTCGGCCACGCCCGCCACGCCTCCGCAAATCGCCAGAACCACCAGCGCTTTACCCCAGTGTCCGTTAAGCCCGAGCCAGATCGCTGCCGGAAACCAGATCAGCGAAGAGCCTACCACCGGGATAATGGAACAAAACGCGATCAGCACTCCCAGGAAGACCGGCCCCGGCACTCCTGTAATCTCAAAGGCCAGTCCACCGAGCACTCCCTGAATCGCCGCGATCAGTAGGGCCACCGCCACGCTGGCAAAAATCAAGTCTTGCGACTCCTGCAACATGTCTTCCTGGATTTCCGGCTCAAATGGGATTAAATGCCGCACTGCCCGCATTATGTGTTTGCCGTCGCGGAACACGAAAAACAGCGCGAACAGCAGAATCAGCAGGTTCACGATAAATGCGAAGAGGTTCTTCACCAGCGAACCAATGCTTCCCGCCATAAACGATGCAATTCTCTCCGCGCCCTGTCGCAACGCCGCCAGCAGGTCGAAGCCCTGCATCGACTCTGGCAGATGACGCCGCAAACCGTTCAGGAAATCCTGAAGCACCCCTGTGCCGTTGGTGCTCAAGGTCTCCCGCACTCCGGCGCTCGCTTCAATGGCTTCCCGCGCCGCGTACACCATTACCATCAGCGCGGGCGCGATCAAGAGAAAGGTGACCCCCAAGGTACAGATCAGCGCGGCCCACGTCGGGGAAAAATGCTTTTCCAAATGTAAATAAACTGGATAGAAGAAAATGGCCAACACTGCCGACCATGCCAGAGGGATTAGAAATGGCGCGGCGATGAGAAAGACCAGATAACCCAGTAGCAGCAGCGCTCCGTAGGAAAGCACCGTTGCCAATCTGTCACTGGTTGTGGTGATTCGAGTTTCTGGCGTCATTCGCGTTATATAATCCTTGAAGTCCAGGCCATATGGAGCAGTTCCGTGCTCCGTGGGATGTCGCGCCGGCCGCCCAGGGGAAGCCACAAGTTCATGTCTTCGTCGAAAATCCCTTTTACGTATGAGCAGGCGCGTCTACTTGCTGTACTTTCTTTAATCAATTTTGTCAACTTCGCGGATCGCCAGGTACTCAATCCTTTGGTTCCGTTGCTGCGCCAGCATTTCAACGTGACCGATGCGCAGCTCGGCTCCTTGCAGTGGATTCTCCTTGTTGTGCTCGCGCTGGCCAGCATTCCCTCTGGCTGGCTTGCCGATCGCTTCAACGAGCCCAAAATCATTTCCGTGGGGGTACTGTTCTGGAGCCTCGCGGCGATTGCCAGCGGCCTGGCGCCGACGTTCGCTTTTCTTTTTGTGGCTCGCGGCTTGGTCGGTATTGGTGAAGCCGCTTATGCTCCAGCGGCCCAATCACTCATCTCCGACTCCTTTTCGAGAGAGAGCCGCGCAACCGCGCAATCCATTTTTGCGGCTGGGATGATCCTTGGCGGTGTCTCCGGCCTGGCGCTCGGCGGAATCATGGGCGAACGTCACGGCTGGCAGCATGCATTTTTCGTTGTGGGTATTCTAGGCGTAATTCCGGGCCTGACGGCACTGAAGCTCAAGGAACCTCAGCGACGCCCACGCTCGGAGGTTGTGCCGATCTTCGAACTTCTGCGAGTGCCCGCATTCGTAGCCATGATTGTGGCTGGAGTTTGCATCACATTTTCCAGCGTTTCGTTTGTCACCTGGGGAATTGACTACGCCAAAACCTACAAGGACTTCAGCACCAAGGAAGCTTCGCTCTCCCTAGCCGTGATTGCTCTTTTCTCTTCGGTGTTTGGCGCAATTTCTGGCGGCTACTTCGCTGATCGCCTGCAGAAAAAATTTCCCTACGGACGAGTGCTGGTGATGGCTCTCGCTTTTCTAGCCGCGGCGCCATTTCTTTTGCTGGCCATCCAAGCCGACGAAAAATGGATGGTGCTTGCCGGCTTCTTTGTCGCCATGTTCTTCCTGTCCTGGTATCACGGACCTACCACCGCCGTCATCCATGACCTGACACCGCAGCGCGCGCATGCGACCGCCATCGGTGTTTACATGTTCTCCACGCAACTGCTCGGCGCGCTGGGGCCGCTGCTCATCGGTAAAATTTCTGATATGAGCGACCTGCAAATCGGCCTGCAAGCGGCCACTGCCGTGATGGTTTTTGGGGCGCTGTTATTGCTGCTGGTGATCTATTTCGTTCGACGCGATGGTTTGCACCATCCGCACCTGGCCCAGTTCCGCGCTGAAGACGAAGCCGCGGCGATCGCCAAGCGGGCGGAATACTCCGCTGGGGTCTGAGCTTAGGAGCCCGGAAGAGAAGAGGAGCGGTGACCGCAGGGGAGATCAGGGACCGGTGACCAGGAACCGGGCTACCCTACTTAATGCCGGTAGCGGCGATCAAGCGCATCACTTCCTGGTGCGTCACATCGTATAGCGGCCGCTGGTCTTCTTCCTCCAGCCGCTCACGCAAATATTCCGCAGCCACGAAACTGGCTTCGCGATCGGTCAAATCCCGCCCGGTCTTTTCTCGAAAGTCCACAAAGGCCGTGTGCGCCAGCCCCACGATGTGTCCCACCCCATCCACATCAAATTTGGCATCGATGGTGTCGCTGTGCCGTGTGGCAATCGCATTCCAGATGTGCGAGAAGCGGCAATCGAAGACGTGCCCGGTCAGTTTCGATGTCACTTCAAACGCACCAATGAACTGGCTCATGGCGCCATTGTTGGCTAATACCGGCAGTGAAGGCACAAGAAGTTCCTCTTTCGTGGCAAAAGTCAGCCTAGTTAGTTTCCAATCTCCACAAGCCCCGTGTCAATGCCACCGCTGTCAGGAGGCCTTCGTCACAGGACGCCGGATCCCCGCTTCCGCCGACGTAATGTCCGTATACTTCAAGCCCGAGCCGGTATTGAACAGCACGACGCGATCCGTGGGCTTCAGGAAGCCGGTCTTCAGCAATTGGTCATACGCCGCGGTCGCCGCTGCTCCCTCTGGACACAAAAACACGCCTTCGTTCTGGGCCCAGTCCTTCAAAGAAACCAGAATCTGCTCATCCGGAATGGCGATGGCCAAGCCGCCGGATTCGCGCAAAATTTCCATCATGATGTAATCGCCATACGGCTTCGGCACACGCAGACCCGCAGCGAATGTCGCCGCGTCTTTCCACATCTCGCTTGCCTTTTCATGTTTTTCAAACGCGCGTACCACCGGAGCGCATCCCGCCGATTGCACCGCGATCATTCGCGGCCGCTTGCCGGGTTTTACCCAGCCCAACTCTTCCATTTCGTCAAACGCCTTCCACATCCCGATCAAGCCCACTCCCCCGCCCGTAGGATAGAAAACCGCTTCCGGATATTCCCAGCCGAGTTGCTCGACCAGTTCGTATCCCATGGTTTTCTTGCCTTCCACGCGAAACGGCTCCTTCAACGTGGAAACATCGAACCAGCCTTCTTCGTCTTTGCGTTCCGCCACGATTCGGCCGCAATCGGAAATCAGTCCGTCGACCAGCGTCACGTGCGCGCCGTACAGCACCGCCTCCACATAATTCGCGAAGGGCACATCCTTCGGCATGAAGATGTGCGCTTCCATTCCCGCCGCCGCCGCATACGCCGCCAACGCGCCCGCGGCATTCCCCGCGGAGGGCGCCGCCAATTTCTTCAAGCCATAATGCCGGGCCATAGTCACAGCCATGGCCATGCCGCGCGCCTTGAAACTGCCCGTGGGATTCGCGCCTTCTTCCTTCAGAAACGCGTTGCGATGCCTCCGGCTTTGCAGAAACGGTGTCCAGCCTTCGCCGAGCGTCACCGGCAACGCATCGGGGAGCACTGACTTATACCGCCACATGCCACGCCAGGGTTGCTGTGAAGCCGTGTGTGTAACCTCCTCACGGTGATCCGCGCCCCGTACCGGGCCTAATTCATAGCGAACGTAAAGGGAGCCCGCACACTTTGGGCAGACATTCTGCGGCGAATCCGCCGAGATGCAATGGTGGCAACGCGAACATTCAAAATGCACGATTTTAGCCATGTTGGCACGATAGCAGCGCGACCAAACATTCATCAAGTAACTACATCACATTGCTTCTAATAGCCGCCCTTGCGACTCTACCCAGACACGCTATGATGACGCCAGCCAAGTCTCACACGGTCTCCAAGGATCAACCATTTGCCCGGCGATTCTGCCAAATCCAATTCGCTCCCCATCCTTGCGGGCTTACTACTTTTCGCCCTAGGCGCGTCACTGCTGGCGTTCTTTCCCAAACATCTGTGGATTACGTTTCTGCGCTGGCTGGGCCTGCTGCTCCTAGCGTATGCGGGCTGGCGAAAACGTTCTCTCACCTTCTGGATCTTCTTCTCCATGCTCCTCGGTCTGGAGGTTGGTCTCGACTGGCCGGGATTCGCCGCGCACCTTCGCATTCTGAGCGACATTTTTCTCCGACTCATCAAGCTGATCGTCGCTCCTCTGATTCTCGGCACGCTGGTCACCGGAATCGCCGGCCACGGCAACATTCGCAAAGTTGGCCGGATCGGGCTGAAAGCCATAATCTATTTCGAAGCGGTAACCACCATTGCACTCTTCCTTGGCGTCGCGGCGATCAATCTCACGCGCGCCGGTGTGGGTCTGACTTTGCCCGCTATCTCCAGCGAGCAGGTTCCGCAAAATCTTCCTCCCTTGAAGTGGGACGACTTCCTGCTGCACGTTTTCCCCGAAAACATAGTGAAAGCCGTCGGAGACAACCAGATTTTGCAAGTCGCGGTGTTTGCCATTCTCTTCGGGATCGCCTTAACGCTGGTCCCCGAAAGAACGCGCCAGCCTATGCTCAGCCTCGCCGAATCGCTCACGCAGACCATGTTTCGTTTCACCAACATCGTCATGTACTACGCGCCCATAGGTGTAGGAGCGGCGATGGCTTACACGGTCGGCCATCTCGGTATCAATATTCTGTTGCCGCTGGGCAAACTGGTTCTCACCGCTTATGGCGCGCTGCTAACTTTTCTCCTGTGCGTGCTTCTGCCCATCGCGCTCCTTGTGCGTCTACCCGTGGCTCGTCTGCTGAAGGCCATCGCGGAGCCCGCTACCATCGCCTTTGCCACCAGTTCCTCCGAGGCTGCTCTTCCCCGCGCCATGGAATCTATGGAGGCCTTTGGCGTGCCGCGCGAAATTGTGGCCTTCGTTATCCCCGCAGGCTACAGCTTTAATCTGGATGGCTCTACGCTGTATCTCGCGCTTGCTTCCATCTTCGTGGCGCAAGCAGCTGGTATCGCCATGAGTTGGCCGCAGCAACTGTTCATGGTTTTCACGCTGATGCTTACCAGCAAAGGTGTAGCCGGCGTTCCCCGCGCCGTGCTGGTCGTTCTGCTCGCCACCGCCGGTTCCCTCCATCTGCCCACTGAGCCGATCTTTCTGATTCTCGGTGTCGACGCGCTCATCGACATGGCCCGCACTTCCGTCAACGTTACTGGGAATTGCCTGGCCAGTGCGGTAGTCGCCCGCTGGGAAGGGGAGTTGGTCCAGTCCGATTCCGCCTGATTCTCTTCAAGGGAGGACGGGAATTTGTGACTGGACGAAAGAGGCCCGCCTCAGAAGGCGGCCCCTACAAAAGCTGTACAGCCACTTTTCGCGAATCTCGCCATCTACGCTAAAATTGTAAGGATATGATCTCTGTCGACGATGTCACTATGCGCTTCGGCTCGCGCATCCTGTTCGAGAACGTGACCACCACGTTCATCGATGGACGCCGCTACGCCATTTCCGGTCCCAATGGCGCTGGGAAGTCCACCTTTATGAAAATTCTCACGGGTGAGCAGGAGCCCACCAGTGGAAACGTGACCAGGCCCAAACGCATCGGCATCCTGCGCCAGGACCAGTTTGCTTACGACCAATTCCGCGTCATCGACACGGTCATCATGGGCAACGCCACGCTGTGGAAGACCCTCGAAGAGCGCGACGCCCTCTACGCCAAACCTCACGATGAGCTCACGGACGACGATGGCATGCGTCTTGGCGAACTCGAGGGCATCGTCGGCGAGGAAGGCGGCTACACTGCGGAAGCCGATGCCGGCGTGCTGCTCGATGGCCTGGGCATCGACGCTTCCCTGCACGAGCGCAAAATGGGCGAGTTGCAAGGCGGACAGAAGGTTCGCGTGCTCCTCGCGCAGGCACTTTTCGGGAATCCTTCTGCCCTGCTGCTCGACGAGCCCACCAACAACCTCGACCTCGATTCGGTGCACTGGCTGAAAGAATACCTTTGCGAGTATCACGGCGTGCTCATCGTCATCTCGCACGATCGCCATTTCCTCAACAGCGTATGCACGCACACCGCCGACATCGACTACCAAACCATCATCATGTACCCCGGCGGCTATGACGACATGGTGCTGGCAAAGACGCAAATCCGCACGCGCATGGAAGCGGACAACGCGGTGCGCGAAAAGAAAATCGCGCAACTGAATGACTTCATCGCGCGCTTTTCCGCCGGTACGCGTTCCGCGCAAGCCACTTCCCGCAAGAAGGAAGTCGAACGCCTGCAAACCTCCGAACTCGCCAAGTCCAACATTCAGCGGCCGTACATTCGCTTCCAGTTCGAGACCCCTTCCGGGCGCGTGCCGCTGGAAGTGAAGAAGCTTAGGAAGTCCTACGGCGAGTTAAAGGTGTTTGATCACTTCTCCGCGCACATTACCCGCGGCGAAAAAATCGCCCTGACCGGGCGCAACGGCGCCGGCAAAACCACCATGCTCAAGTCGCTGATCCGCAACGCCGGTAAGTTCATCGGCGATTCGGAGCGCGAGTTCATCATCGATCACGGCACGGTCGCGTGGGGCCACGAAGTTTCCGTCGGCTATTTTCCGCAGGATTTCACGTACACGATCGACAAGAGCAAGGGCATGAACGCCCTCGAATGGCTCTGGCAATTCAAGCCCGATGCCACGCAAGAAGAGATCCGCGGCTTCCTGGGTCAGATGCTGTTCAGCGGTGATGATGCGCTGAAGCCCACTTCCGGGCTTTCCGGGGGCGAGCAGGCGCGCCTGATCTTCTGCCGCTTGATGATTCAGAAGCCCAACTTCCTGGTGCTGGACGAGCCCACTAACAACCTGGACCTCGAGGCTATCAATGCGCTCAACATCGCGCTGCAGAAATACGACGGCACGGTTTTGCTGGTGACGCACGATGAAGACGTGCTCGACGAAGTAGCCACGCGCATCTGGCATTTCCATGCCGGTAAAATCGAAGACTTCAAAGGCACCTACGAAGACTTCCAGCACGACGCGGCTAAGAAGGCTGCGCCAGCTCCGCGGTCAAGCCAAAAAGCTATAGCCCCAAAATTCCGCTGAACAACCGGTAGCACAGGCTCTAAGTTTGCGGAAAAAGTCGAAAGGCAGTTCCTCTGGGGCTGAAGCCCAATTGATTGCCAAGCATTTATGTCGGAGCTGAAGCTCCGACCCCTAAGTGCCAAGCACATTTTTCCGCAAGCTGTCTAGCCTGCCAGCAAGATAGCCCGACGCATGAGACGGGACACAGCCGGAACGCTCGAAAAGGATACCTCGATCGCTTCGTTCTGAATGACGAAGAACTCTTGTGAGCTGACAGGCTGAACAGGTTGCGGAAAAAGTCCAGAACTGAGCGTTTTCGTGGCACAGGCACTCTCGCCAGTGCTGATTTTGCTGCATTTGGCTCGAGTGCACAGACAAGAGTGTCTGTGCCACGGGAGTTTTCCCGCAGGCTGTGAAGCCTGTGCTACAGTTTTACCGGGCCACAGCCACCGGCGCGGCGATCTGCTCGTAGCTTTTGATCGCGCCGCCCACCGAGGCTCCGGGGGTGTGCCGGTGTCCCTGATCGATTAGCACTTTATCCAGCGCCGCGAGCAATTGCAGGATGAACTGCTTCTGGCTGCAGTAACCCATGGTGCCGAGCCGCCAGATCTGGCCCTTGGTCGCGCCAATGCCGCCGGCAATTTCAATGTTGAATTCGTTCAGAAGCTGGTTGCGCACTTTCAGGTCGTCGATGCCCGCCGGAATCTTCACTGCGGTCACGGTCACCAAGCGATCCTTCGGCTTTTCCACGAACATCTCCAGGCCCATCGCCTCGACGCCGGCCACCAGCGCCAACTGATTCACGCGATGCCGCTCCCAACGCGCTTCCAGCCCTTCTTCCAACAGAATGCGCATGGCCTCGCGCAACGCATAAATCAAGGAAATTGGCGGCGTGTGATGGTACAAGCGGTCCTTGCCCCAATAATTCATCGCCGTGGTCAAATCGAAATACCAGCTCTGCACTTTGCTCTTGCGCGCGCGAAACACTTCTTCGGCCCGCGGGCTCACGGTTATCGGGGACATGCCCGGCGGCGCGCTGATGGCTTTCTGCGACCCACTAAAACAAATGTCGATGCGCTGCTTGTCTACGTTTACCGGCACGGCCGCGAGCGAAGCTACGGTATCGACCACCAGCAACGCGCCGCACTCGTCTGCCACCTTGCGGATCGGATCAATCTCGGTGACCACACCGGTCGAAGTCTCGCCCTGCGCGAATCCGATCATTTTGATCTTGCGGCCCTTGGCTACTTTGCGAATATCTTCCGGATCGATGGGCTTGCCCAGCGGCGCTTCCACCAGATGCACCTTTGCAGGAGTGCGTTGCGCAATCACGTACATGCGCTCGGAAAACATTCCATTCACACCGCAAATGGCCTCTTCGCCTTCTTCCAACGAATTCAGCACCGAGGCTTCGATGCCGCCGGAACCCGACGACGATAGCGGAAAGGTGATGCGGTTCTCGGTCTGAAACACCTGCCGCATGAGCACCTGGGTCTCTTCCATACAGCCGCGAAACCACGGGTCAAGATGCCCGACGATCGGCGTGGCCAACGCGCGGTACACCCGCGGGTCGATTGAGCACGGCCCCGGGGTCATCATCAAGCGAGTGGGCGGATTAAGTTCTCCAATGTGTTGGGTCATGGGAATTCCCTTTCAGGGGTCCTTTGCGGACCATTGAGGACATCCCGCCTTGGTGTACTCGGGGAAAGCGCGGGAGTACCGCGGGATAAGGCTAGTGTGGCTCCCCAAGGCGCCCCGCGCAACGGTCAAATTGGCTGGAAGCAATGGAACGGGAGGGGCAGAGTCCCTGCAGACGGGGAGTTGAGGGCCGAAATCAAGGCTAAAACAGGGCCGAATTGGACTTCAATTCACTTCGGTCGTCGCCCGATGCTGAATGGCGAACCGCAACAATTCCGAATTCGTTTTCACTCCCAATTCCCGCATGATGCGGTACTTGTGAAACGCCACTGTGCGCGTTGCCACGTGCAAAATCCGGGCCGCTTCTTTCATGGTGTAGCCGCGGCCGAGCAACTGCAGAACTTCGCGCTGCCGCGTGGTCAAGACGGGTCCCACTTTCTTGCCGACCGCCGCATACCGCGCTTCCGTCAACGCTTTCTCTAGCGCCGGCGTGACGTACTTTTGCCCGCGCAGCACCGCGCGAATCGCGCGCGGCAATTCCGGCCCCATCGACCGCTTCAGAACATAGCCCGACGCCCAAGTCTTCAGCGCCTCGTCTGCGGTCGTGCCGTTGTCGTTCACCGTGACCACCACAATTTTAACGAACGGAAACGCTGCTTTCAGTTCCGGTCCCGCGTCCAAGCCGCCCACTCCCGGCAGGTACAGATCCAGCAACACCACGTCTGGCTTCATGGTCCGCGCCATCTTCAATAGCATTTCCCCGTCGCCCGCCACACCGACCACTTCGAATTCCGGCTCCAGCAATTTCGTGAACGCCTCGGCTACCAGCCCGTGATCTTCTACCAACAACACGCGCGCCTTCCCCACCGCATCCTCCCTGCACCATCGCACCATGGCCCAACCGCAGTCTCAACCGCGGCCCAGAATCATACCAAACCCGAGCTCCACATGCGTCCAGTGCCATGCGTTTCACACCGTGCGGAGAAACTCTCTTTCTTAGGAGATGGTGCGATTCTCTTGGTTCGGCCGCAGGCAAGACGCCCGGATATGGTAAAGTTTTGCGGATTTTCCGGAGATTGCTCATGACACGTGAACTGTTCCGCCGCTCCTTTCATACCGTGCTGTTGACCGTATTTTTCCTGGCATCCGGCTCTGCCATCCGTGCCCAAAACTCCGCAGGACCGCAACCTGTGCCGCTTCCTCCGCCGATTTCCACGCCCGTGGACAAACCTTACGTGGGCACGATTGGGTTGCGCGTGGACTTGACCAACGTGAACGACCGCGTAGCGAATGTGCAGGAGACTATCCCAGTCGCAGCAGGCGAGATCACGTTGCTTTATCCACAGTGGCTCCCGGGAAACCATGCGCCGTCAAATTTGGTCGCTGACCTGGCAGGGCTGATGCTCACTGCGGACGGGAAACGCGTGCCCTGGATACGCGACCGCGTGAACATGTGGGCGTTTCACGTGAACGTGCCCAACGGCGCAAGTACCCTCGTGGCCAATTTTCAATACGTGGCTGCGATCAATCCGCAACAGGGACGCATCTCCACCACCTTCGCGGACCTGACCTGGAATAGCGTATTGCTGTATCCCGCGGGCTATTTTGCGCGCCAGATTCGCTTCGCGGCAGAGCTGCGCTTGCCCGAAGGCTGGAAGTTCGCTAGCGCATTGGCGGAAAAGTCGCAGGAAGGAAACTTGATCCGGTTCCAGGAGACTTCACTGAATACCTTGGTCGATTCTCCCGTGTACGCGGGCGTTAACTTCGAGCGCGTGGACCTTTCGAGCGGGCCGGACAACCCTGTGTATTTGGATGTTTTCGCGGATAAGCCGGAACAGTTGGAGTTCACCGCGGAAGAGCTGCAATACCACAAGAATCTGGTAACGCAGGCGCAAAAGCTGTTCCGCTCACGGCACTACGATCACTATGATTTCCTGTTTTCCTTGAGCGATACGGTGGGCGGAAAGGGGTTGGAACATCATCAATCGAGCGAAGACGGCACACGCGCCAACTACTTCACGGACTGGGCCGCGGGCGTTCCCGCTCGGGCCCTTTTGGCGCATGAATACACGCATTCGTGGAATGGCAAGTTCCGGCGCCCGGCGGACCTGTGGACAGCAAACTTCAATGAACCGATGCGCAACGATCTTTTGTGGGTGTATGAAGGGCTGACGGATTATTACGGAAATGTGCTAACCGCGCGCGCGGGATTGCGCACCCCCGAACAGACTCGTGACGTGCTGGCGCAGATCGCCGCGAATTTCCAGATCAGTCCCGGTCGCACCTGGCGCTCCTTGGAAGACACCACCAACCACCCAATCATCTCGGCGCACGGGTTGACGCCACAGAGTTGGGGGAGTTGGCAACGCAGCTTTGATTATTACCCGGAATCGGACCTGATCTGGCTGGACGCCGATACCATCATCCGCAAGCTGAGCAATGGGCAGAAGTCGCTCGATGACTTCGCCAGACTGTATTTCGGAATTAACAATGGGAGCTACGTCACGGTGACCTACACCTTTGACGACCTCGTCAAGGGCTTGAACACCGTACAGGCCTATGACTGGGCCGGGTTTTTCCACGCGCGCGTGTATGAAGTTGCGCCGGAAGTGCCCATGAACGGGATTACCCAAGGCGGTTACCGGCTCGTTTATAACGATGCGGAACCTGATTGGATGAAACACACCGATCCGTCTCGCGGGGTGAGCTTCGCGACCTCTCTTGGGCTTTCGCTCCGGGGTGCCGACAACGAGAGGCCCGGAAACACGATCGCGGCGGTGTGGTGGGACAGCCCGGCATTTAAGGCAGGGCTGACCCCCGAGATGCAGTTGCAAGCGGTGAACGATCAGGCATTCAGCGTCTCCACTCTGCGCGCGGCGATCCTGGCCGCCGAAAAAACCAACGCCCCGATCAAGCTTCTGGTCAAGCGCGACAAGGAGTTTCTGACCTTGATGGTGGATTACCACGGCGGGTTGCGCTACCCACACCTGGAAAGAGTGGAATCGACCCCCGACCGCCTCGACGAACTCCTGGCTCCGCTCAATTGAGCTGCATCACCCAAGCCAGCGCTTCCGGAACAGCGGAGCGAAGCGGTTATACGGCAGCAGAAGCGGCGGCGTCGAGGGCTTGGCCTTCGGCGAGAACTTTTTCGGGGACGCGCCGAAGTTCTTTCACCAGGTGGAACCACGACAGCACCTGCAACGTGTAGTAGGTGATGTCGATCTCCCACCAATAAAACCCCTGGCGCGCGCTGGCCATGTAGTAGTGGTGATTGTTGTGCCAACCCTCGCCGAGGGTGACCAGTGCGAGCAACCAGTTATTCTTGCTGGTGTCGGTGGTCGGGAAACGGCGCTTCCCGAAAATGTGCGAAAGCGAGTTGATGGTAAAAGTACCGTGCCACAGCAAAACCGTGCTCAGGAAGAAGCCCCAAGCCAGCAAGGGCCAGCCACCGATGAGGAACATGCCGATGGCCAAGACCGCGGGGGGAACCAGGTGGTACTTGTTCAGCCAGCGCAGCTCGGGATACTTGGCGAAGTCACCGATGTAGTCGAAGCGCGTTTCGTTGTACTTGTCGGAAAGAATCCAGCCAACATGCGACCACCAGAACCCGAACAGCGTGGGCGAATGCAAATCGTCTTCCTGGTCGGAATAGCGGTGATGATGGCGATGGTGAGCGGCCCACCACAGAATGCCTTTTTGCGAGGAGGACATAGCCATCCAGGCGATCACGAACTGGAACCAGCGGCTGGTCTTAAACGAACGGTGTGAGAAATAACGATGGTAGCCGGCAGTAACAAAGAACATGCGCACTTCGTAAGCCAGCAAACAAACCAGCGGGTAATACCACTTAAAGGGAAAGAAGAAAATGCTGAGCGCGGCGATATGAATGACGAAGAAAGGAAGCGAGGAAACTAACTGTATTCGTGCCCCGTTGGGCAAAGGGATAGACAAAGGGCGTGCCACTGAAGCCATTCGTGCAGAACTCCTGCGCAGTAGAATTTAGATCGTGGTTGCGCGCAAGAGTTGAGCAGGCTCCGTGCCACGACCACTGTACAAGTTTACGGGCGTGCGCAGTATAGGTCAACCATGGGAATGCATCGAGTTTCCATAAAGCTGAGTTATGGGCGGATTTTTGCGGATATGCTATCGTGCGAGGCGGGGTTCTCTTCCTATTTGAAAGGAAGGAACCGAGATTCCTCAGTTCGCGGGCTCTGAAGGGGATGAAGGAGAACGAATGGCGGAACGACCGGTATTGGTGGGACTAATCCCGCAGGCGGTGGTGCTGGATCCGGGAGATACGGTGAGCTGGATTTCCGACGCGGGCAATCTAAAGGTGGAGTTTGACCCGAATCGCTGCCCGTTTGCGTCGAACATTTTTCAGGCACCCGTGGGAATGCGCCTGCTGAGTGGCCCGGTTACGCCGGGAACGAAAAGTGGGGGCTACAAATATAAGTTGTGGCTGAACGAGCAGATGGTAGGGCGCGGCGAGGTGCTGGTGCGCGAGAAATAGTTCGTTTGAGCAGGTGGCAGCAGGGCTGCCACGGATCGAGTAGCGGCGGTGGTCGAATAGTCGAACCGGCGGGAGCCGGGCTCCCGCACTCCAAGCTAGGCCGAGGCGCTTAGCCCTGAGAGCATTTTCTGCAAGGCGCTGGCGTCGGGCACTTGGCCATTGGGCGTGAGATGGTTCACCAGATGCGGCAGAAGCGTCGCCATCATGCCGGTGAGCTGCGAAGGATCGAGGCCGGCCTGTTGCGCGGCCTGCTGGAGCGCTCCGCTGTGCAGTACATTCTGGAGCTGGCTGGCGGAAACGGGGAGGTTCTGGCCGCTGCCGATCCAGGAGCTGACGATGTTGCCCATGCCGCCCTGCTGGAACATGCGCTGCAAACCGGCGATGCCGCCAACCTGCGGACTGTTGATGTAACTCATAATCGCGCCAAGCGCAGTAGTATGCTGCGCCTGCTGTGCTCCGCTACTGCCTGCCATCGCGAGGACTTCATCAATGATTCCCATGAGAGTCTCCTGAAACGAAAAATCGGAGCGGCCGTGAGGCAGACCGCTCCGTAAAACAAGAAAGCTACTTCTGTTTAGCGATGATCATGTCCTTGATCTTGTTGTAAGTGGCTTGAGGAATGACCTTTTTCTTTACCAGGTCGGTCTTCTTGGCATAAGGGCGATTGTCGATGATCTTCTGGGAGTAAGCGGCACCGATGCCGGGAAGCGCGTCGAGCTGCTCCTTTGTGGCGCTGTTGATGTCCACCAGACTGGATGC
Organism: Candidatus Sulfotelmatobacter sp.; assembly: GCA_035524015.1. Taxonomy (GTDB): domain Bacteria; phylum Acidobacteriota; class Terriglobia; order Acidiferrales; family UBA7541; genus Acidiferrum. The sequence continues at coordinate 1,018 of DATKPS010000141.1, read as the reverse complement.
GCTAGCGGTCGCCTGCTTGGTCGCAGTCGAGCTAGTTTGCGGGTGAGACACGGCTACGCTGACGCCGAGAATAAACACCAGAGCGACGAGCAACAGCCGAACAGAATTTCTCTTCATGCACGGTTCTCCTTAGATGGTTTGGGCGGAATACAACAACGAGCTTGGTGAGCTTAGTTCTTCTCCGAGGCACGATAACCGGCCTTAATGGCATCGGCTTCGGTCATGTACTTGCCTTGCTTGGTCTTGCCGTAATAACGAGAGCCGGGCTTGTGGTAAACGCCGGAATCGGTGTTGACCCAAACCATGCCATTGCTATTGGCGGGCGGAGTCTGTTGGGAAGTGGTGGATTTTGCCGGCGTCGCGGGAGCAGCTGCGGTGGTGGCGGGGGCGGCGGTTTTGGTAGTGACAGGGGGCGCAGCAGCGGGTGCGGTGGATGCCGGGGCAGCGGACTTTGTCGCGGTTGCTGGGGCTGCGGCAGTGGAGGTGTTGGCCGGCGCGGCAGTGTCGGCCGTAGTAGTCTTCTTGGACTTGGAAGATTTCTTGGTGGTGGAAGCCGTGGTGTCGGTGGAGGCTGGAGCAGAAGTGTCCGCCGTTTCCGCCTTCTTGGATTTAGAGGATTTCTTGGCGGTAGAAGCGGAAGTATCGCTGGCTGCCGCGGAAGAGTCGGCGGTTTCGGACTTTTTGGACTTGGAAGACGACTTCTTGGTGGAAGTGTCGGAAGCCGCTGTGGAGGAATCGGCATCGGTGGTGGACTTCTTGGACTTGGAGGATTTCTTGGCGGAGGTCGAAGAGTCCGAGGTGGAAGAGTCGGCGTTCTGAGACTTTTTGGACGTGGATTTCTTGGTAGACGAGTCCGCAGTGGAGTCGTCCGAAGTGGTGCTCTTCTTCTTTTTCTTGGACTTGGCGGTGGAATCGCTCTGGTCTGTGGACTGAGCGTCCTGAGGCTTGTGGGCAGCGCGCAGGGTCACGCTACCGGCGAGAAGCATCAGGGCCGCGACCAGAGCGAGAAAAACCGGCT
>DATKPS010000140.1:0-22438 GCA_035524015.1 Candidatus Sulfotelmatobacter sp. | reverse complement strand
CGGTCCATCGCAGCGATTCAGAGAACGAGCCTTGGTCCTGTGAAGCAAAAAGCGTTCTGCGAAGGAAAAAACACTTCTCTGACAAGTGCGGGAGAAGTGTTGCTTGACTTTGCCTTCGTTGTTATAGACAGGATGACAGGTACTTTTGGGGCTCGGGGTAGACATAAAACGCAAACCCTAGACCCATGCCGACAGCTCGAGCATGGGGACTTGAGGAAGATCTAAACGTCTAAATTTTAGAGGCGGTCAGCGAGTCAGGCCTTTTGCGCCTGGCGGCGCAAGAAGGTTGGCACATCGAGATCGTCCTTGGCGACATCGGGGGTAACTTCCCGCACTTCGCGCACATTCTGCTTCACCTGGTTCACCACGTTGGGCGGGGTTACCGGCAGTTCGGCCTGTTCGGGGACTTCTCGTCCGGCTTTCCAAGTACGCGGCAGGAAAGATTGCTTCTGCTGAGGAATCTGCTGCCGCCGCGCGGTTTCCTTGAATCCGGCGGCGATGACAGTGATCTTCACCATGTCTTTCATGTTTTCGTCCATGACCGCGCCGAAGATAATGTTGGCGTTCTCATGGGCCGCTTTCTGGATGACGCTGGAGGCGTCGTGAACTTCCTGCAAGGACAAAGTAGAGCTGCCGCAAATGTTAATGAGAATGCCCTGGGCACCCTGGATGGAATTGTCCTCGAGCAACGGGCTGGAAATAGCGCGATTGGCGGCATCGACGGCGCGGTTTTGTCCACTGGCCACCGCGGTGCCCATCACCGCGTAGCCCTGGCCGTGCATGATGGTTTTCACGTCGGCGAAATCGCGATTGATGATGCCGGGCACGGTGATAATGTCCGAAATGCCCTGCACCGCCTGACGCAGAATGTCGTCCGCGATACGAAACGCGTCGAAAAAGCTGGTGCCGGGCTCCACCGTTTCCATCAAGCGCTCGTTAGGAATGACGATGACGGTGTCGACCACGCCGACCAATTCTTCCAGCGCCTGCTGCGCCTGCAACATGCGACGCTTTCCTTCGAAGGCGAAAGGCTTGGTGACCACCGCGACGCTGAGAGCGCCCAATTCGCTGGCGAGCGAGGCCACCACCGGAGCGGCGCCGCTGCCGGTGCCGCCTCCGAGTCCGGAAGTGATGAAAATCATGTCGGCACCCTCGAGCGCTTCGATGATTTTCTCGGTGTCTTCGAGCGCCGCTTTGCGGCCCACCTCAGGATTGGCGCCAGCGCCGAGGCCTTTGGTCAGCTTCGCGCCAAGCTGCAATTTCACGGGGGCCTGGGACATTTTCAGGGCCTGCAAATCCGTATTCGCGGTGATGAACTCTACGCCTTCCACCTTGGCGCGGATCATGCGGTTGACGGCATTGCAGCCGCCCCCACCGACACCAATCACCTTGAGCTTTGCGGGCTGTAACTCCTCGCTAAAGCTCATCCGGATGCCTGCTTCTTTCGCTGTCATGCTTTTCCCCCGTTCCGGCTGGTGAAAGTCCTTTATAAATCCCGTGTAAATGCCTTTCCACATCCAGTTTTCCGGGCCTGTGGAAAAAATCGCTCTGGTGGCGCGTTGGCGCCCTCCTAAGTCCTAAGCGCCGGCAAACATCGCCCGCAGCTTGGAAACCAAGCCGCCGGACTTAGTAGGGCCCGCCTTGCGCGCCTTGCCCGCGCTCAACACCAAACCGATCACCGTGGAGTACTCCGGCTGGGACACCTGCTCGGGCAGATCGGCAATGCCACGCGGCTGGGCCAGACGCACTGGCAGGTGGAAAGTGTTCTCAGTCAGATCCAGTAATCCGTTGAGGCGCGCTCCGCCCCCGGTCAGGACAAAGCCAGCCGGGATTTGTTTGAGCATCCCGGCGCGTTGCAAATCGTCGCCAACCAAGGCGAGCAACTCCTGTGCGCGAGGCTCGATAATTTCCGTGAGCATGTGCGCAAAGATAGTGCGGGGCGGACGATCGCCGACGCTGGCAATTTCAAGGGAGGCGTCTTCGCGAAGCAAAGCTGCAGCGGCACAACCGTGGTGGCGCTTGATGCGCTCGGCTTCCGGAATAGGGGTGCGCAGGCCGACCGCGAGATCGTTGGTGAAATGATCACCACCGATCGCCACGGCGCCGGTATGACGAACCACACCACCGCCATAAACAATCAATTCGGTGGTGCCCCCGCCGATATCGAGCAAGCAGCAGCCCAGATCGCGCTCATCTTGCGTCAGGCAAGCTTCGGCGGAAGCGAGCGGTTCGAGCACGGTGTCATTGATGAGAATTCCTGCTTTGTTAGCGGCACTGACTAGGTTCTGCGTCGCAGAACTGGAGGCGGTGACAATATGCACATTGGCCTGCAGCTTCTGCCCGACCATGCCGATGGGATCGCGTATGCCGTCCTGCATATCGACGCGAAATTCGTGGGGGAGCACGTGCAAGACTTCGCGATCTTCGGGAAGCGAAATGTTGCGGGCGTTATCGATGGCACGGCGAACATCGTCGCGCTCAATATCGCGAGGACGTGGTCCTAATGACGCCCCACCCTGGCAATTCACGCCGCGCACGTGGCTCCCAGCAACACCGATGACCGCGGATTCTACTGGGACATTGGCGACACTTTCTGCTTCTTCCACGGCGCGGCGAATGGAGCTTACCGTGGAATCCAAATTCACGATAAGCCCCTTGCGCAAGCCTTTTGACTCTGCGGCCCCGAGAGCCAGGAAGCGCACGCGCTCCTCTTCCATTTCCGCGAGGAGTACGCACGTTTTTGTGCTGCCGATGTCCAGCCCGACCAGGTATTTGTCTTTCTTAGCCAAAATACGCTCCTACCGACTTGCTATTTTGTTCTGGTGGCAGAGATGCTGGTGTCGGGGTTCACCACCACCTGCCGGGAATACTGAAGATCAATGGAATGCACGGTACCGGAATTGGCCTGCCACTGCGCAAAATTTTCGACGAGCATGCGGTATTTGCCGGTGAAATCGTTCGGTCCAAAGTGCACGGTCACCGCGTGATCGTCCGCGCCGCCGCTGAGACCGGTGAGCACCACGCGCAGATCGCGTGGGTTGCTCAAATCGATTTCACTGATACGGTCGGAGGACCCGGGCTTCACCAGATCCACGTCTTTCATCAAGTCCTGGTAAGTCTGCATGCGCTTTTCGCGTTCTTCGCGAGGCAAGCTCTCCGACAATCCAGTAACGATCGGGAAGCGAAAATCCTCGCCTGCGGGGCGATCGAGAAGCACGCCATGGGCGTCAACCAGGGTAAGTTCGGTGCCGTTGCGGAAAAAGGCGATGGGGGTGCGTTCCGTAATGAAAATGCGCACCCGATTGGGCAAAATTCGCTGAACGCTGGCTTCTTCGACCCAGGGTAGTTCTTCAATCTGGGATCGCCGCGTATCCAACGGAATTCTCAGCACACTGTGGTTGCGGTCGTGCACGAAGAGCTTCTGTACGTCTTCTTTGGCGACAATGTGATTTCCGCTCACTTCAATTTGGTCCGGCTTAAGGAGCAACATCTGCGGAGAGAAGAGCAAGTAGCGTACCGAAAGCGCTCCGACACCGGCGGTGGCCACGCCGACCACGGTCCACAGAAACACGCGACGGTAATAGGTACCGGTTTTGCCGCTGAACTTCCTGCGGCGAATCTCCACCGGCTTTTGGCGGCGCAGATAGCGAGGCTCTTCGTCGGCAACCAGTTCTGGCCGGTACGGCTCGTGATCGGCCGCTGCGGCAGAGGCGTTCCGCTGCATGGGCTTTAGGCGTTCCAAACGACCACCTCGTTTTCGAGAGTCACTCCATAGGCGTGTTCCACGCGCTGGCGCACATCGGCAATCAAACGCAACATGTCCGCGGCGGAGGCCCGGCCGGAATTGACGAAAAAGTTGGCATGGCGATCGCTGACCCGCGCGTCTCCTACGGAGAAGCCCTTCAGGCCAAGTTCGTCGATCATGCGCCCCGCCGAGGCCCCGGACGGGTTCTTGAAGATACAGCCTGCGCTTTTTTGCCCTAACGGCTGGCTGGCGCGCCGTTTTTCATTGCAGATACGAATGCCTTGGAGAATTTCCTGGTACGGCTTGGAGGGAAGCTGGAGCGTCACCGCCAGCATCATATCATCCGGTGCAAACGAAGTGTGGCGGTATTCGAAGGAAATTTCCGGGCCCTTGAGGATTTTTATCTCGTGAGTAGCAGCCCGGTAGACTTTGACTTCCCGAACGCACGAGCCGATCTGCGTGCCATAGGCGCCCGCATTCATCCGCAATGCTCCACCCACGGTGCCGGGCACGCCAATCAAACCCTCCATGCCGCCGAGGTTATTCTTGGCACAGAAGGTCACGGTCTTGCCAAGGTCCACGGCAGCATCCACATAGGCGGTGTCGCCTTCGATGACCACGTCCGGACGAGGCTGTCCCAATTGCAGCACCACGAAAGGCAGTTCTCCATCAATGACCAGCAGGTTCGAGCCGCCGCCGAGAAATTTGTGCGCGATGTGGTGCTCCTCGAGCAACGCGAGCAATTCCGGAATGGAGTCGTGCCGTTGGATGCGCAGCAAGTCGGTGGTGCCGCCGATGCCTAGCGAAGTGAGCTCCGCCAGCGAAACGCTGCGCTGCAGTTCTACCTGCAGCTTTGGCAACGCCTCCAGAACTCGGCTGTCCTCAATGCGCATCCCTTGGCCTGCTCTCCTTCACATCCAATTCTGTGCCGAGAAGCAACATCAGTTCGTTGCTGGCGCGGCTGACATTGCCGGCGCCGATGGTGAGAATGGCGTCGCCGGGGCGCGCCTCGCGCAACAGAAATTCAATGGCGTCCTGCATGGACTGGAAGTAATTCACGTTCTTGTGGCCGGCTTCGCGGATGCAGTTGGCCAGCGCCTCGCTGGTGATGCCGGGAATCGGGGTTTCACTGGCCGAGTAAATATCCATTAGCGCCAAAACATCGGCTTGATTGAAGGCGCGGGAAAAGTCGTCCCACAAATGCTGCGTACGCGTAAAACGATGCGGCTGGAACAGCACCAGCAGGCGATTGAACTTGCAGGCGCGAGCGGCGTCCAAGGTGGCACGGATTTCGGCAGGGTGATGGCCGTAATCGTCCACTACCGTGATGTCGTTGACTGTGCCTTTGATATCGAAGCGACGGCCGACACCGGCGAATTTTGCCAAGCCTTCACGAATCAGATCGGTGGGCACGTTCAAATAAAGTGCCACCGCTGCGGCCGCGGCCGCATTCTTCACATTGTGAGTTCCCGGTGGATGCGGCAGTTCGAAGATTCCCAGGTCTTCGCCTTTGTAGGTGAGGCGGAACTGGCTGCCAAATCCCTGCAGCTGGATGTCACTGATCAGCAGGTCGGCTTGACTCGTAGTGCCGTAGGTGATGATAGGCCGCTTTACATTGGGAATAATGGCCTGGACATTGGGTTCGTCGAGACAGAGCACCGCGGCGCCATAAAAAGGAATGCGATTCACGAATTGCGTGAAGGCACTCTGAATGTCCTCGAGGGAGGCGTACTGGTCGAGGTGCTCGCGATCGATGGTGGTCACTACGGCGACGACCGGCGCGAACATGAGGAAACTGCGATCGCTTTCGTCGGCTTCGACGACAAAGTATTCGCCCTTGCCAACGCGCGCGGTGGTGCCGGCTTGATTGACGCGGCCGCCAATCACAAATGTAGGATCGAGGTGCGCGGCAGCCAGCACGGAAGCCACCATGGAAGTAGTCGTAGTTTTCCCGTGAGCGCCGGCGACCGCAATTCCATATTTCAGACGCATCAGCTCGGCGAGCATCTCCGCGCGCGGAATCACAGGAATTTTCCGTTTGTGCGCTTCGACCACCTCGGGATTGTCGGATTTCACCGCGGACGAGGTCACCACGACGTGCGCGCCTTCGACGTTTTCGGCCTTGTGATCGTCGTAGATTGTGGCGCCCAGGTCCTGCAGGCGCTCAGTGATCGTGGAAGGCTTGGTGTCCGAACCCGAAACGGAATAACCGAGCGTGAGCAGCACTTCGGCGATGCCACTCATACCGATGCCGCCGATGCCCACGAGGTGAATCCGTTGAAAATTGCGAAACGAGACCATGCTGTTCCTCTATCCCCTTTCCGTTGTTGCGCCGCGCTTTGCGGCGGCTTGCTCGATCAAATCCACGATTTCGCGGACAGCCTCCGGGTGCGCCAGGCTGCGCGCCTTGGTTGCCAGTCGTGCAATCTCTCCGGGCTGGTCCAGGAGGGAGAAAATTTCTTGCGTCAGGCGTTCTGCGTTCAGGTCCGGCTCGGCGATCAGCCTGCCCGCACCGGCGTTGGTCATTTCCTGTGCGTTGCGAAGCTGATGGCTATCCGTCGCTTTCCCGAACGGAATGAAAATCGCTGCGCGGCCCGCGGCGGCCACTTCCGCGGCCGTAATCGCTCCGGCGCGGCAGACAATCAGGTCTGCCCAGGCGAAGCGGTCGGCCATGTTAATGAGGAAGGGCGCGACTTCGACCTGCATTTCGTGTCGCGCATACGCGGCCCGCACATCATTATAATCGCGTTCGCCGGTCTGGTGCACAATCTGCAACTCGGTTTTGCGTTTCGCCAGTAATTCCGCGGCTTGCAGGAAGGCACGGTTGATCGGCAAGGCGCCCTGGCTACCTCCGGTAATCAGCAGACGCAAAGGCTTTTGCGGGCTGTGCGGCTGAATGGCGAAGAATTCCGGACGTACCGGACAACCTGTGACCTTAGCGCGGGAACCCCAGGCTTGCGCGGAAACCTGATAACCGGTGGCAATCCGCTTGGAAAGGCGCGCGAGAAGCTTGTTGGTCAGACCCGGCTCAGCATTAGGTTCGAAGATCACGTTGGGGATTCCGCGCAACCAAGTGGCCAAGAGCATGGGACCCGCAGCGTATCCGCCGACACCAAAGGCGACGCCAGGCTTGTGCCGGGCAATCACGCCAAACGCGTCCGATAATCCCGAGCCCAACATGCCCAGATTCTTCAGCAGCGTCGTGCCGCCTTTTCCTTTCAGTCCGGCTACACGAATGGTTTCCAGCGGCAACCCGGCGGCGGGAACCAGCTTCATTTCGATGCCGCGTTGTGTGCCAACCAAAACCACTTCGCGCTCCTTGCCACGCGCCAGCCATTCCTGCGCTATGGCGATTGCCGGAAACACGTGCCCTCCGGTGCCGCCGCCAGCGATCAAGAGTTTCACGCCGGGCCTCTCAAAGCTGCAGGCCTGCGTCGCTGTTGCCCTGGTGCGCAACATTTAAGAGCACACCGGTAGCGAGCAGCATCACCAGCAAACTTGATCCACCGTAGCTGACAAAAGGCAGCGGAATCCCTTTGGTAGGCATCATGCCGAGCACCACCGCGAAATTAATCAGGGATTGAAACAACACCATGGCGGTGGCACCGAGGGCGAGCATGCGCCCGAATCCGTCCGGCGCGTTGAACGCCGCGCGCAAGCCGCGCCACGCATATACGGCGAAGAGCGTAATGACCACGGCTGCACCGATGAATCCCAATTCTTCGCAGATCACGGCGTAAATGAAGTCGGTGTGCGCCTCAGGCAAATAGAACAGTTTCTGCTTGCTCTCCATAAGGCCTACACCGGTGAATCCGCCGGAACCCACGGCGATCAACGACTGCAGCAACTGGAATCCGGCACCTTGTGGATCGCTCTCCGGATGCAGAAAGGCGAGAAGGCGAGCGTAGCGGTAAGAAACGTGGGTGATCAGGAGCAACAGCACAGGCGAGGCGATGGCGGCGCCCACGGCAAGCCACTTCCAAGATAGCCCGGCCACGAAGAGAATTGCGGTCATGATCAGCACGATATCGACGGAGGTGCCGAGGTCTGGCTGCATGACGATGAGGGCGACGCAGAATAGTATGGGAGCGACCGCCGGAAGAATGGTGCTGAGCAGGTCCTCTTTGCAGAAGTCGAGGCGGCTGGCGCTGCGCCGGCGCAGATCCAGGAACCACGCTAGATATAGGATGACCGCGAGCTTGGCCAATTCCGAAGGCTGGATTTGCGCCGGGCCAAACTTGATCCAGCGGTGTGTGGCGTGCGACTTGTCCAGGAAGAAAGTAGCCATGAGCAACACCAGCACCACACAAAGCACGGTATAAACCACCGCGGGCTCGCGCAGGCGGTGATAATCGATCTTCATCAAGGCGAACATGCCGGCTAAACCGACAAACAGCCAGAGGATTTGGCGGAGCACGAAGTGGTAGGAATGGCCAAACTCTTGTTTCGCGGTGACCGCCGAAGCGCTGAAGATCATCACGGCGCCGAGCAGGCAAAGCATCAGTGTCACACCGAACAGCCAGCGGTCGATTTCTGAGCGTCTAGTCACCGGTTGTCTAACCCTTTCCGGAAGCGAGTCCGTGGACTAATTCCTTGAAGACGCGACCACGATGCTCGTAACTCTGAAACTGATCGAAGCTGGCACAGGCGGGCGCCAGCAAAACAGTGTCACCCGGCTTGGCCGCTTCGGAGGCAATGGCGATAGCGTTTTCCAACGTAGCAGCGCGCTCCAGGGCAACGCTCCCGGTGATGTGCTTTTCAATTTTATCGGCGGCGGCGCCAATCAGGAGAGCGAGGATGGCTTTTTCGCGCAGAGGTTTCTGCAGAACGGTATAGTCGCTGCCCTTATCTTTGCCGCCAAGAATGATGAGAATGCGGCCAGGAAAGGCATCGAGAGCCTTGAGGGTGGCGTCGACGTTGGTGGCCTTGGAATCGTTGTAGTAGCGCACGCCGCGAATTTCCGAGACGAACTCGAGGCGGTGCTCTACGCCAGCAAAACTCTGCACGGCTTTGCCGATGGTGGCGGCATCGACATCCGCCAGGCGCGCCGCGGTGGCAGCGGCCAAAACGTTTTCCACGTTGTGTGCACCGGGCAAGGGAATCTCGGCGAGTTTCATCACGAACTCTTCCTTGCCGCGATGGACAATCACGACATCGTCGCCGCGGAGGCAGGCGCCTTGATTCACAGTTTTTTTGCGGCTGAACCAAAAGACTTGCGGCTTTTTCGGTGCCAGGGCCACCGTGGGCGCATCATCCGCGTTGAGCACCGCCGCGTCCAATTCCATTTGCTTCGCGAAAATGCGCGCTTTCGCCGCGGTATACGCTTCCATGGTTTTGTGGCGGTCCAAGTGATCAGGAGTCAGGTTGAGGCACAGGGCGATATTGGGGCGAAATTTGTCCGTCAATTCGAGTTGAAAACTGCTCAACTCCACCACGGAAACGGTTTCCGGAGTCATCTGATCCACACAGGCGATTAAGGGCGTGCCCACATTTCCGGCGAGAATGGCTTTCTGACCCGCAGCTTGGAGGATGTGGTGCACCAGCGTGGTCGTGGTGGTTTTTCCGTTGGAGCCGGTGATGCCGATAAGTTCACCCTCGAGAAAACGGTAGGCCAGTTCGATCTCGCTCCAAATGGTGATGCCCTTGGAACGCGCTTTTACGAGCAGGGGATCATCGGCGGGCACGCCGGGACTCGGAATGATCAAGTCTTGCGCCAGATAAGTTTTCTCGTTGTGGCCGCCCAGTTCCAACTTCACTCCCGCTTCCTGCAATTTGGCCGGTGCGTCGCCCAGTTCGCTTTCCGGACGCGTGTCCGTGGCCGTAACGATGGCATTGCGCTTGGCACAAAATAGAGCGGTGGCAACGCCCGTCCGCGCCAGCCCGATGGCCAGCACGCGCATTTTCCGTAGCTCAATCGATCCGGGCATATTCCTTACCGCAAAAATCCATCTCGAGGTTCAGCGCAACTTCAGGGTCGTCAGCGCAAACAACGCGAACACCAGCGCGGCGATCCAAAAGCGGACGATGACCTTGCTTTCGCTCCAGCCCAACAATTCAAAATGATGGTGGATGGGCGCCATGCGAAAGATACGTTTGCCGCGTAGCTTGAAGGAAGCTACCTGAAGAATGACCGACAGCGCTTCCACGACAAAAATTCCACCAACAAAGACCAGCAGCACTTCCTGCTTGATGATTACCGCTACGGTGCCAAGCGTACCGCCCAGGGACAGCGAGCCCACATCGCCCATAAACACTTCCGCGGGATGTGCGTTGTACCAAAGAAAGCCCAAGGAAGCGCCGACCAACGCTCCGCAAAATACGGTGAGTTCGCCGACACGGGGAATGTACTGAATGTCCAAATAATTTGCCCAACGGTAGTTGCTGCTGACGTACGTCAATATGGTGAGCGCGCCCGCGGCGATGACGGTGCAGCCAATCGCCAAACCATCCAGGCCATCGGTAAGATTGACGGCGTTCGAACTGCCGGTAATCACCAAGGCGACGAAGGCCATAAACGGCAAAAAGGCCAGCGGCCACAAGTGCCCTGCCCCGAGCAAGCTGTGAATCACCAGATCGGGCCGAAACCGCTTAATGAAGGGCACAATCAGTTGCGTTGAATAGGCGCTGTGGGTTGCCAGAACCAAAAGCACGAAGGCAACGAAAGAGCTGACCGCCACCTGCAGAATGATCTTGTTCTTCCCGGTCAGGCCGAGATTGCGCCGCTTGGCCACCTTGGCGTAATCGTCCAAGAAGCCAATGGCCGCAAAGGCGAGAAGGGCGAAGAGCGAGAGCATCACGAAAGCGTTGGAAAGATCCGCCCACATCAGCACGGGCACGGCGGTAGAGATGACGATCAGGACGCCGCCCATGGTTGGCGTGCCGGCTTTTTTCTTGTGCTCCTGCGGCCCTTCTTCGCGGATGTATTGGCCGATCTGCAGTTCGCGGAGCTTGCGAATCAGCCAGGGGCCGAAAACCAGCGCCAGGAACATCGCGGTCAAGCTCGCGTAAACGGTACGAACGGTGATGTAACGAAACACGTTGAGCGGGCTGAAATATTTTTGCAATACGTGGTAGAGGAGGTAGTAGAGCATGTCAGTGCCCGCCTCCGGCTGCGGTGGGAGCATCGATGGGCACGAAATGCCCCAGCAAGAACTCCACGATGCGCTCCATCTTCACGCTACGCGAGCCTTTGACCAGCAGCAAGTCGCCCGGCTTGACGAGTTCCACCAAGAATTCCGCGGCTTTGGAGGGCGTTGCGAAAAATTTCGTGCGTTCGCGCGGAACCCCTGCGGCGACCGCACCTTCGAGAATCTGCGCGGCATCGCCCTGCACACCGATCAGGAAATCGACTTTGCCGGTTTTGGCCGCGTGCTCGCCGGCTTCGCGGTGCAATTTGGGTGAATCCGGTCCGAGTTCGCGCATCTCGCCTGCCGCCAAAATGCGGCGCTGGAAACCGGGAGTCGCCGCCAGCAGGTTGATCATGGCCTGCAGGGCTGCGGGGCTGGAATTGTACGAATCATTGATCAACGCAAATCCATTGTTGAAGCGAATCAGTTCGCCACGCATCGCGGGAGTACGCAGACCGCGAAATACGTTCTGCGCTTCCGCCGCACCGATGCCCCAGACGCTGGCCGCCGCAATGGCCGCCAGGGCATTCGAAACGACATGCCGTCCGGGCAAAGGCATTTCCATGCGGGTGCGCTTGCCGCGATGCACCAGGGTGAACGAACTGCCCAGCGCGCCACGGTCGTCGATGTCTTCGGCAACAAATTCCGCGGGCTTATCCACGCCGTAGAAAATCACGCGGCCAGGGGCTACGGCAGCCATGGCCGCCACGCGCGCATCGTCGGCGTTCAGCACCGCCACGGAGCTCGTGCCGCGCAGCCCTTCGATCAATTCCCGTTTGGCCAGCGCAATGTCGTCCACCGAGGTAAAGTTCAGCAAGTGCGCGGGACTGACGCGCGTTTCAATAGCGAGATCCGGGAGAGCGATGGCGGCGAGGCGCTTCAACTCCCCCGGAAAAGACATGCCCATTTCGAGCACGGCCACATCGTCGGTTTCTTTCAGCCGAAACAGCGTCAGCGGCAAACCATACTCGTTATTGAAATTGCCTTCGGTCTTCAGGACCCGTAGCTTCGAACCAAGCAGTGCCGCCACGATCTCTTTCGTGGTGGTCTTACCCACCGAGCCGGTGATGCCGCAGACTTTTTTGCCCCATTGCGTGCGTACGGCGCGCGCCAGGTTGTGCAAGGCTTCCAGGGTGTCAGGGACGGTGATGCAACGGTCCTGCAGCCATCCGGGATAGCGCGAGACCAGCGGCTCCGCCACCACAGCCGAGACCGCGCCACGCTCCATGGCTGCGGCCACGTAGTCGTGTCCATCGTGAGTCGGACCGTGAATGGCGAAGAACAGTTCTCCGGGACGTATCGTGCGAGAATCAATCGAGACGCCGGCCAGCCGGGCCAGGGGGTCGAGTCCCGCCCCGCCCTTGCCCGCCACTGCATCAGCCACTTGTGCAACCGTCCACCGCATAATTTCCTCAGAAGGTTCGCTTTCTCCAGGTTCGGGCCAAGGTTTCGGCCTGGACCGTACAACGGCACTACGTTGTCCGTTCTCACCGGTTGAGGGCTCCTCCTTTTTCTGCGAGTCACTGCTCTGGCCCGCAGGCCCCCGTGGCGTGTGGCGACCCGAGACCGTTGCGAGACGGCCGGTGCACCATCGCGCCAGACAGAGCGCGCTACGTGCCAAACCCTCCGCCGTTACGCGGCGCCGTGTACCCTTGCTCGCGTAATGCGTTCGCCGCTACTTCGCGATCATCGAAGTGAATGGTGTGATCGGCAAAGACCTGATAATCCTCGTGGCCCTTGCCGGCCAACAAGACAATGTCGCCGGAGCGGGCTTCGGCGATGGCCAGGTGAATGGCCTTGTCGCGGTCCGGCTCGATCATGTATTTTCCGCCGGACTTTTGCATGCCGACGACGATGTCGCTGATAATTTTCAGGGGATCTTCCTGGCGAGGATTGTCGCTGGTGAGAATGGAGAGATCGCTCAAGCGGCCGGAGAGCTCGCCCATGATGGGGCGTTTTGTGCGATCGCGAGAGCCGCCGCAACCAAACGCGGTGATGATTCTGCCCTTAGGGTTGAGTTCGCGGGCGGTGCGGATCAGATTCTCCAGTGCGTCGTCGGTATGCGCATAATCCACAACGACGAGGAAGGGTTGCCCCAGATCCACGCGCTCGAAGCGCCCTGCCACTGCACGTAGATTGCGGATCCCGGTTTCGATCACATCGTTAGGCAGATCCAAGCCGATGGCGGCGCCGATGGCGGCAAGTACGTTGTAGACGTTGATTCGTCCTACCAGCGACGATTCCACTTGAATGGCGCCCGCCGGGGTTTGCGCCGTGAAGCTCAAGCCCTTGAAACTCAGTTGAAACTTCTTAGCCTTTAAATCCGAGCCGTTCTGCAGACCGTAGGTCAGAGTTCTTTTGCCCAGCCCGGCGAGTTTCTTGCCCCACTCGTCGTCGGTGTTGATGACAGCCACGTCTGGAGCGCCGGAACCCGTACCTTCGAAGAGCATGCGTTTGGCCGCGAAGTAGTGCTCAAAGGTTTTGTGGAAGTCGATATGATCGCGGGTAAGATTCGTGAACACCGCCGCGGCAAAATGACAGCCCCACAAGCGGTCCAACGCCAAGGCGTGCGAACTCGCTTCGAGGGTCGCGTAAGTTCCGCCGGCATCGCGAATTTCCGCGAAGAAACTTTGCAAATCGAGGGATTCGGGGGTGGTATTGGGCGCGGGGCGTTCTCCGCGGGGAGTGCGATAGGCAATGGTGCCGAACAGCCCGGTCTTTGCACCGGAAGCGCGCAGAATGGAATCGATGAGGGAAGTAGTGGTGGTTTTGCCATTGGTTCCAGTGACCGCCAGCAATTTCAGCGCGGTGGCGGGACGGCCATAAAAATTGGTGGCGGCGAGGGCCAGAGCCTTGCGGCCTTCGCTCACCTGGATCCAAGGAGTGTGGTGAGGCCATTGAGCAGGCACGGAATCTTCGCTCAGTACCGCCACAGCACCGCGGGAGACGGCGTCGTTCGCATATAAGTTCCCGTTGGTGGCTACTCCGTGAATGGCCACGAACAGCGCCCCTGGCTGCACCTTGCGCGAATCGTTGGCGATTTGTTGAATGGGGAGGTCGTGGTTCGGCAGGCCCGCGCGGACTGGCACACCGTCGAGCAATGCACGAAGTGTGATTCCGCCGGCCTGTTCCCGATCAGCCACAGTTTGTTTCCGTTCGCCCTCGATGATCTGTTCTCTGCGCTTCCTTAATTCTGACGTATTCCGAATTCCCGTGGGCATCGGCGTTCTAAACCTTTTCCTTATTTTGACTTGGCGGAATGTTTCGGTGGATCTCCAAAATCCACGGTAACCTTCGAGCCCCGGCGGACTTTGGCGCCTGCCGCCGGTGTCTGTTGAATTGCAACGTCGGTGCCAACCAAAACCGGATCGAGCCCCAGGCGTAGGCAGGCCTCGCTGACCTCGCGCATGGTCTTGCCCGAAAAGTCGGGCACTTCGATGTCGCCGCCCTCATCGGCTGACATCACCACTTCCGGGGATGTGGGCTGGTTGTCCTTGACGGTTTGCGGCTTTGCGGATCCAGCAGGGGCTTCGGGCTGCGCGTTAAAATCGACCGCAGCTAAATCGTCAGACGAGTTGTCGTCGGCCTGCTCGTTTTTGCGATAGGCGGTTTGAACCAACTGGGGACTTGCCGGTACATCGCGTGGCACGTCCAGATAGGGCAGAACCTGCTCGGCAATGGCCTTGAACACGGGTGCAGCAACATCCCCACCGCCATGTGGGTATCCCGCTGGTGAATCGATGGAAACAAGAATGGTCACCGCCGGATTGTTGATGGGAGCGAATCCGGTGAAGGAGGCGATGACGTTGTGCGGGGAGTATCTGCCTGTCGCTGGATCGATTTTTTGTGCCGTGCCCGTTTTTCCCGCAGCGGTCCAACCGTCCAACCGCGCGCGCCTTCCGGTACCGTGCAAAATCACGCCTTCCATCAGCCCACGCAGTGTTGCCGCGGTTTCTGGTCGAATCACGCGCCTGGGCTCGGGTAGGGTCGAAGGTCCCGCGAGTGGCAAAATCGTATCCCCATTTCTCATGTGTTCGACAACGTGAGGCTTGTAGAGCAATCCGCCATTGGCGATAGACGACACCGCGGTGACCATCTGTAGCGGCGTCACTCCTACTTCCTGTCCCATGGAGATCGAAGCAATGGAGAAAGAACCCCAATGCTCCAGTCGCTCCACTAAGCCGCGGCTTTCTGCAGGAAGGTCGACGCCCGTCGGCGTGCCAAATCCAAAAGCCCGGATGTAGTCGTAAAATTTCGGCGAGCCCAAGAGCAGAGCCACTTTGATCGCGCCCACATCGCTCGACTTCGCTAGAATATCCGCGACGGTCAACAAGCCTAATCGTGCGTGGTCGTGGATGACATGGCCTGCTACGGTCACGGCTCCGTTTTGGCAATCAAATACTTCTTCGGGGCGAATCAGGTTCTGATCGAAGGCTGCAGCAAGGGTCACCAGCTTGAAAGTGGAGCCTGGCTCGTAAATGTCGCTGATCGCGCGGTTGGTCCTGGCTTCATTCGAAGCTTCCGTGGCGGAGTTGGGATTGAACTTGGGCCAGTTGGCTAGGGCAAGGATGGCGCCGGTGTTGGGGTCTTGCACGATTACCGAACCCGCGGGCGCGCGGGTCTTTTCGATGGCGGCCTCAAGTTCGCGCTGGGCGATGTATTGAATCTTCTCGTCGATGGTGAGAACGACATTGACACCGCGATCCTCGTGGGTTTCGCTGCCATCGAAAACATGCTGGCGGCCATCGGTCATCACAACGACCTTTTCGTCCTTGCCGCGGATCAAGTTGTCGTATTCGCGTTCGATGCCACCCAAACCCTTTTCATCGACGTCGACAAAGCCCAGGACATGCGCAGCGAGATCGCGCTTCGGATAGAAGCGCTGATTTTCTTCCTGGAGATAGATGCCCTTGAGATTGGCGGACTCTACTTCCTCCGATTTGGCGGGAGGAAGTTTGCGCTTGATCCAAACGAACGGGCTGCCGGAGTCTAACTTTTCGCGAATTTCGTCGGCGGGCATGCCCAGTGCCGCGGAGAGCAAGTGTGAGACCATGGCGCGGTCTTTGATTTCGCCGGGAACCGCGAACACGGACTGCACCGGCACACTCATGGCCAGAGGATGCATGTTGCGGTCGTAGATGACGCCGCGCTTGGGATAAATGTCGATGGTGTGGCGCTGCTGGCGGGCGGCGCGAGTCAGGTAATCACTGTGGCGGAAGAGTTGCAGGTAGGCGACGCGTCCAAAAACGGCAGTCATCCAAAAAAGCAGGAAGCCAGCAAGAAACAGCAGGCGAACGTGAACTTTTTCTTGCTCCATGATTCCTGGTTTCCGGGTCGCGCTCCGTGCGAACAAAACTGTGTTTCAGAACTCGTAACCGACCAGCGCTCGCGGATACTCAGGAGCGCTCAGGGTGCGTGATTCGGGCGCACAAACTGGACCGCAGCGACTTCCGAACCGTCGGGATTCGCGTAATCGCGCATCTGGTTAGCCGTAGGCTGGGTCAGCCCTAACTGGCGGCGGGCGATCACGTCAATGCGACGGGGATCACGGAGATAGGCAATTTCCAGCTTCAAGTTGCTGTTCAACTTTTGCGCCTGGACGGTTTTAGCCTTCAGATCCTCGAACTGGAAGCCCAGATCGATGCAGCGAAAATGTTGGTAGATGTAGAGCATGCAGAACGCCGCAATGATTCCGCCGAGCGCCACGGTCCTGTAGAGGTTGCGCATCTTCAGCGGTTCGACGTGGCGCACCAGCCGTGAATTATCAATTTTCTTGACGGTATAAAATTCGACCATCGCGGGCTTCTTGCGATTCGCCGCAAGGGGATTCAGGGGGCGGGAAATCACGTGCGGCCGGGTCATTTCCGGTTTGCGCGAGGCCACGCCATCGAGAATCTTGTCGCCACTTGGACCGCTCCACTGATATGCCGTCGCCATAATTACACCTTCTCTGCGCACCGGAGCTTCGCACTGCGCGATCTCGGGTTCGCTCGTTGCTCGTCTTCTCTGGGCGTGATCACGTGTTTGGTGAGCACCTGCAGCGTTCCGGCCCGTTGGGCTTCCTGGAACGCGCGCTTCACCGGGCGGTCTTCGCGGGAGTGATAGGTCAAGATCACCCAACGGCCGCCAGAATGTAATGTGGCAGGGGTCCGGGAAAGAAACTGCCCGAGTTCCTCCAACTCTCGATTCACCGCTATCCGCAGCGCCAGAAACGTTTTTGTCGCGGGATGCAGTTTCTGCCTTCCCCACTGCAACCGGGCGCCTGCCACAACCGTTGCCAGGTGCGCGGTGTCGCGAATCGGCCGCGCTTTGACGATGGCCCTGGCGATCCTTCTGGAATCGTGCTCCTCCGCCTCGCGGTAGAGCAGGTCGGCTAGTTCTTTTTCCGGCCAGCGATTCACAATCTCATCAGCGGTGAGCGTGTCTTCTTCCGCCGCTCCGCTACTCATCCTCATGTCTAACGGCCCCGCTTCCCGGAACGAAAAGCCACGCTCCGGACGATCAAGCTGCATGCTCGAAACTCCCAAGTCGGCCAAGACCCCGTCCACGGTCGCTATCCCCAACCCGCGCACGGCCTCCGCGATCTTCGAAAACGCCGTTTGCAGCAGGGTCACCTTGTTGCCGAATTCCCTCAGGCGGTCCCGAGCGATCTGCAGCGCCTGTGCGTCCCGGTCCAGGCTGATCAAGCGGCCCGAGGATAGCCGGGCGGCGATGGCGGCCGAATGGCCCGCCGCTCCCGCGGTGGCGTCGACGTAGATTCCGTCTGGTCTTACTTTCAGCCACTCCAGCACCTCTTCCAACATGACTGGCGTGTGTAATTCGCCCAATTGCGTTGCCTGTCTGCCCGCTTTGCCCGTGCCCCAACTAAATGCCCGAATCCGCCAGCGCCTGCTCGTCTTCGTCCGTGTACGGATCCTTATCCATCTGCTCCAGGGCGCGCGCGTCGTTGATCACTTCCAGATAATCCAGCGCACCCAGAACCGCCACGTCGCCCTTCGCTTGCGCTTTCTCTCGCAACTGCGAAGGAAGTAAGACCCTGCCTTGCCCGTCCAGTTCGACCACTTGCCCGAAATAGCTGGTGCGCATCAAAAACTTGCGCTTGTGCTTATCCGAACTCGGCAACTTCGCCAGTTTCTCCTCAATTCCCTTCCAGACCGTCATGGGGTAAATCCGAACCGTCTCCCCAGTAGGGCTGGTGATATAAAACTGGTTGCCTTCGTCCTTCAATTCCTCTAAAAAAGACGCGGGGATCTTGAGGCGACCCTTTTCGTCGACTTTCGCCGGATAGTTTCCCCGTAGCTTCATGAATCCCGTCTCGTTGGAGGAGCTGTGTGACGACCAAAACCACTTCCCCCTAAGGAACGCCAGTTGGCTCTACTTGCCCCTACTTCTTACCACTTTGCCCCACTTTTCACCACAGCGTATCTTGTTTCCGGCGCATGTCAAGAGAAATTCGCGTTTGGTGTGGATAATTTGTTGAATTTCACATAACGGAAAAACAGCGAATTTCCGTACGATGGGCTGCGTTCACCGGTGGAGCAGGGCCCAATACGTTGTGTCTCGATTGCAGCCTGTAATCGAGACGACCTGATGCGGGTAATGAAACTGAGCCCCAAGCCCGACCCTCACACCCCGAGGGTGGGGCACTCGATTTTCTCGGTGTTTCGCTTTCTGCGACCCACCCGGCGCAACAGGGGCAGCCTTCGCGCTCCCGGAGGGACATGCTACCTTTAAAGGAGTAAAGGAGTAGTTGGACCTGCGGAGGTCCCCATGATCAAGCCGGAACTGACGGCTTTGCCGAAACTGGCTGCCGGAGTGCGCCTAAATGAGAAGAATCAGCAACCGCGCATGCTGCTGATGCAGGGGCGGGAGCTACGCTTGAGCGGGCCTAGCTTGGAAATCGTGTTGCTGTGCGATGGGAAACACACGGTGCAGCAGATGGCGGAAAAGCTGCAGGGGCTGTATACAAAGGCCGAACCGCAACGGGTCACGCAAGATTTGTTGAATTATCTGGCGCTGCTGCACGATCAGCGGGCCATTGAGTTTTGATTCGAGGAAGTCGCCGCAAGAATAACTTCACGAGGTTAAGACCGGCGTAGGTCTTTCGCTTTCGACCTTCATTACCACCCGCGAAAAGAACACTACACACGCAAGCAGCACGCAAATACCGAAAATAAACAGCGTATAAGGCGCGCCGATGTGCTTAGCGATTACGCCGGCGATTAAGGCGCCGATGGGCATGACGCCCATGAACATGGTGGCGTATACGGCCATCAGGCGGCTGCGCATTTCGTCGGGGACGCGTTGCTGAATGATGGTATTGGTGGCGGCCATTTGCGATGTTGCCGCAAAGCCCACAATAAACATCACCGCGGCGCACAGCCAGAAGGATTTCGCAAAGGAAAAGATCAGCAAACCGACAGCACAGGTAGTGCAGGTGGTGCCAATCCAGCGCGCCAGGCCTTTGTATTCGGTGCGGGCGGCAAACTGAAGCGCGCCGAGAACTGCGCCTACTCCTGCAGCGCTCATCAGCAGACCCAGAGTACGCGCGCCGCCGTGCAGGATGTCGCTAGCGTAGATCGGTAGGAAAACCGAGTATTGCAAGCCGAAGAAGCTGAGCGCACTGAGCAGCAGGAGAGCCGAGCGGATAGGCACATCGTGCATGGCAAAGCGAAAACCTTCGACAAAACTGCGCACTGGCGATTCTCCGGTGACTCTCGGTTCCGTCCGGGGAATGCGCATCATCAGTAGGGCGATGATCACGGCGACAAAGCTGAGTCCATTCAGGAAGAAACACCAACCTTCCCCCACGAGCACGATGGTGAACCCGGCGACCGCGGGTCCAATGACGCGAGCGCCATTAAAAATGGAGGAGTTCAGGGCAATGGCGTTGGGGAGATCGTCCTTGCCTACCATGTGCACAAAGAAGGCTTGTCGAATGGGCACGTCGAAAGCATTGACGATGCCCACAAAGAAGGCGATGACGATGAGTTGCCAGGTTTTAATCAGGTGAGTGAGCGTGAGAAGCGCGAGAATGAACGCCAAAATCATGGACAGCGTCTGCGTCGTGATGACACCACGGTGCCGGTTGTAGCGGTCGCCGACATAGCCGCCCATCCACGCGAGGCCCAGCATAGGCAATTGGCTGGCGAATCCAAAAACGCCGAGCAGAGCCGCGGAACCCGTGAGCTTATAGACCAGCCACTGCTGCGCGGTGTTTTGCATCCACGTGCCAATCAAGGAAATCAATTGTCCAATGGTAAAAAGCTGAAAATTGCGATGCTTTAGCGCGCGAAAGCGTGTCGATAACTCGAAAATCGGATTCACCCGTTCCCTTAGATGATTTTAGCGGGAAATCGGTCGCGGTAGGTGGTTGGTAGTTTTCACAGATGAGGAAGAAAGTGAGTCGGGGCGATTCGAAACGCATCAGAGGGATTCCTCGCTGCGCAGACTTCGATCGGAATAGCGGCGCGGATTTGGAGAGGCGGTGTGATCAACAAAATTCGGGCAGACGTGAAAAACGAACGGCCCGCTTCAGAAAGCGGGACCTACACAGGCTAGTTTCATTCAGGGGGAGAATCGGGGGCGCCCACGTGAGTATGGCTTAGATCGCGGAGCATGGATTTCTCGTCGTCGCTCATGCCTCTGGTGAAATTGGGATCGTTGAGGCGCTCATTGCGCGCGGATTCCGGCATATTTTGCAACACACCGAGTTTCTGCTTGATCACCTGCTGGCGGTCCCAGGGCATCTGGCGCCACTTGGGCAATACTTCGTTCTTGATGTAATCCCGTTGCCCAGGCGTCAAATTACGCCAAGTTTGCTCTTTGGTGCGGAGATCAGCCCGTTGCGCCGGGGTCATATGATCCCACTGGGCAAACTGCTGGCGGATCTTTGCTTGCTTATCCGGGGAAAGATTCTGGAAGGCGCGGCTGTTTTGCAGAACGCGTTCGCGTTGCGCTGGAGTCAGTTCGCGCATAGTGTCAACCCATGGACGCGCCGCGCCCACGCCTAATCGCTGGCGCTGATTCAAATTCGCGCCGCCATTCGGCCGGTAGTTATTGTTGTAATTCGCTTGCGGCGCATTGCGCGGCTGCTCTTGTGGACGAGCGTTTCCGGAATTGGCCGGAGGATGATTGTTGTTCGCCGGAGGTCGATTGGGGTTGTGATTCTGTGGATGCGCGGGGGCCTGAGCCGGATGGCTCTGCGGCGGACGATCCGGATGGGCTTTCTGTGCCCGCGCATGCCCGGCCAGAAATAAGCAACCAGCCGCTTCGAGAAGGGCTAGCCCGAATTGGAGCCTAGCGCGCATATCTAATTTCGACCTGTCCTGTTCGATCTCCGTCTAACTTGACCCGTGGTAAATGTCTGGCCTGTCCCTTACATCTGCTCTGAATCGCTTGCCGGCTCGGCTTGCACCGGAGGGGGCAATTCCTTCAACGGCTCGAAATTCGAGATCACGTCATGATCTTCAAGAACCGGCAAATCCTGCATCATCTGCTCGTCCGCAACCTGCGAATTGCCGCCAAAAGGAGGCAAAGCTGGCTGCCCGTGGTGAGACAGACCAAGCCAAAGCCCGGCGATTAGAAGAGCGCACGTGGCGAAAGCCACGCGAGGCGACACATTCAGCCAAGCCCACCAACTCTGCTTGCGAGGCGGCTCCGCAGCGACCAGCGCATGGACGCGAGCATCGAACGCGGCGGACGGCTCGATCACCGGCAGCTCATCGAGCAGTCCGGAGACGGCGCGGAATTCTTCCACGCGGAGTTGGCATGCCGCACAGGAGGCAAGATGCTTCTCGACATCCTGCCGCTCGCTTTCTTTTAACCGGCCATCGATGTAGCTGAGGATCCGGCTTTCCATTCGTTCGCAACTCATACAACCCTACTTTCCCTACCCATGGTTCTTCGCTTGCTGCGCGACCAGTGGGGCTAGTTCCACTCGAAGCGCCTCGTAGGCCCGGAAGAGCAGCGATTTTAGCGCGCTCTCCGAACAACTGAGAATCTTGGCGATCTCCGCGTAGTCCAGCTCTTGATACTTGTGGAGCAGGACCGCGGCGCGCTGCTTTTCCGGCAGCTTATCGATGGCGTGGCGAATCATGTTCTTTCGCGCGTCCTCGACGAGATGCTGCTCGATATTCGGGTGCTTCTCCGGAATATCCAGCGGCTTTTCGTCGCCATCTTCGGCATCGACGGTGACCGGGGCGTCGATGGAAACCTCCAACTTCTGATAACGTTTATCGCGCACCGAGTTGAGCGCCAAATTCGTGGCGATCCGGAAGAGCCAAGTGGTGAACTTGGCGCTCGGCACGTAGTCTTCGCGCGCGCGATAAACGCGCAGGAAAACATCCTGGGCGAGATCCTCCGCCTGCTCCCTGTTGCGCACCATGCGAAACAGGAAGTTGACGAGTGGAGTGCGATAGCGGTGCAATAGAAGCTCAAAAGAAGCTTCGTCACCAGCTTTCACGTCCAGCATAAGTTGGACGTCGGTTCTGGCCATAGCACCCACACTGTAGCAAACACGTTTGTTCTCAGAAAGTTGCGGTTCGACAGAAGGAGGCGGGGAAGG
>DATKPS010000139.1:0-11868 GCA_035524015.1 Candidatus Sulfotelmatobacter sp. | reverse complement strand
CCTGAGCGAAAAAACACTGCGTGTATCGGATGAACGAGCAGCGCAGGCAAAGGCATATTTTTTGAAGGCCGTGGGAATGGAGTTAGACGCCCTCGAAGGTCAGCTTGAGGCATCCCGAACCGCCGTAGGATACGGAATTTCCGAAGTGACAGCGGGCGCTACCCGGGGACCGACCTACGCCGTTGAGTGGCGGACGAATGTATTTTCGTCGCAACTCGGAAAACTTAGAGACGTGGCAGACCCGCTCCTAATCGAGGTCATTCATTTCTACGGCGAATTCGGAGTCCTCGACCAAGTCCGTGGTGCGGTGAATGCCGTAAGCGCGGAGTTTACTGCCGCCGATGCTTCTTCGGGCGAAAGGGACAAAGTGCGCCCGCGTTTGCTGATACGGCTAAAGTCGCTCCACGAAAAACTCGAAGATGTTTCGGAAAAACTGATGAGCCTGAAGGCCAAGCTCCAGGTCGCCCAACAATGAACGAGAGCCCAATGAGCGTTGATCGACGCACGAATCGCGAACCGCAAGAATGACGATGACCCAAAGAGTAAGAATCAGAGTCTAAATCTTGATTCTAATTTGTCGCTCAGACGTGCCATATGAAAAAGACAATCGGGATTTCACTAATCGTTGTCGGAATAATGGTCGGTCTTTTCATACGCTTGAATATCGGCATCGCCGTGGCTTTTTTGGGCGCACTTTTCGTCAGCCCTGAACTGCTGGCAAAACTGACTCAAAAAAGAAAACCGTAACCCAGGGATTTAGGGGCCCGCCTCCCACACTTCGGCGCGCCTCACGTCGCGCTAGGCTTTAATTGCGAGCCTGATGTGTGCGCCGTTCACGATGTGCTCGTAGCGAGAGAGAATAGGAGCGTCGTGCGAGGCACCCCTACCTTCATTACTGCAATTTTCGCTACATCCGAACTCGGTTGAAGATTCCCGGAATCGGCACTGCCACAACGCGCTGAAAACGAGGGGGTTTTGGTGGGCGGTCAGGGATTTGAACCCCGGACCTTCCCGGTGTAAGCGGGACGCTCTAACCGCTGAGCTAACCGCCCGTTGAGCGAATTTCATCGTAGCAGAAGGTCGCGCCGAGGCGCTACGGCGAACTCTTTCCGCGGCTGCGTCGCGGCCGGACCCGCTCAAAAAATACGATCAAAAACCGGCCAGAATTTGCGCCAAAAACTGACCATTCGAGAGAATTCCCGGTAGTACGTAAGTCGTTCAAAGTGAAACACCTGTACGCCCGTACAGGCGTCCCCAAAAGACTGTTCTGCGGAACAGGTTCCTATGCGGCCAATCGAGTGTTAGCAGATTCACTACGAGGGGTTCAGGCGGCTCCGATGCGCGACGAGGCCGCATGCTACGCTTCGACATCGGGCGGAAATCTAGCCGCTCACGGACACCCATGTCTTCACGGCTTGGCGAAATTCTAGTCAAAGACAGCCTGATCTCTGCGGATCAGCTCAAGCAGGCGCTCGAGCACCAGAAGAAGACGGGCGGCCGCCTGGGCACGTGTCTGGTGAAGCTGGGCCTGGTGAGTGATGACGACATCACGGCAGTTCTGTCCCGGCAGTATGGCGTACCTTCCATCAATTTGAAGTTCTACGAAGTCGATCCCGCAGTGATCAAGCTGGTCCCTCAGGAAACCGCGATCCGTTATCAGATCGTTCCGCTGTCTCGCGTCGGTTCCACCCTGACCATCGCGATGACCGATCCGACGAACGTGTTCGCGATGGACGACATCAAGTTCATGACCGGCTTCAACGTCGAGCCGGTCGTCGCCTCCGAGTCCGCCATCGCCGAGGCCATCAGCCGCTTCTACGGCGGCAGTTCCTCCACCCACGAAGAACTCAGTTCCTTGATGAAAGACCTGGTCGACGAAGACCAGGAACTCGAGCTCGCCGCGGAAGAGCAAGAGATGGACGCGGCCATGCTCGAAAAGGCCGCCGAAGAAGCTCCCATCATCAAGCTGGTCAACCTTATTCTCACCGATTCGGTCAAGCGCGGCGCCAGCGATATTCACGTCGAGCCTTACGAAAACGAAATGCGTGTGCGCTTCCGTGTGGACGGTGTGCTCCAGACCGTCATGAGCCCGCCGATGAAGCTGCGCGACGCCATTACCAGCCGTATGAAGATCATGGCTAAGCTGGACATCGCCGAAAAGCGTTTGCCCCAAGACGGCCGCATCATGATCAAGTACAAGGCCGAGGGCAAGAAGAAGGAACTCGATTTCCGCGTCTCCACCGTCCCCACTCTCTACGGCGAGAAGATCGTCCTCCGCTTGCTCGACAAAGAAAACCTCCGTCTGGATATGACCAAGCTCGGTTTCGAGCCTGAGTCCCTGAAGAAATTCGAACGCAACATTTTGAAGCCCTATGGCATGGTCCTGGTTACCGGTCCCACTGGCTCCGGTAAGACCAACACTCTGTATTCTTCGGTTTCCCGCCTCAATCAGGTCGATACCAACATTATGACCGCCGAAGATCCCGTCGAGTTCCAGTTGCAAGGCATCAACCAGGTCCAGATGAAGGACCAGATCGGCTTGAACTTCGCCGCCGCTCTCCGCGCTTTCTTGCGTCAAGACCCCAACATCATTCTCGTCGGCGAGATCCGCGACTTTGAAACCGCGGAAATCGCCGTCAAAGCCGCGCTCACCGGCCACTTGGTGCTCTCCACTCTGCACACCAACGATGCCCCTTCTACCATCAGCCGCTTGATGAACATGGGTATCGAGCCCTTCCTCGTGGCCACTTCCGTCAATCTCATCTGCGCCCAGCGCTTGGTCCGCCGCATCTGCTCCAACTGCAAGGAAGAGTTGGACATTCCCCAACAGGCGTTGATCGATGCTGGCTATACTCCCGAAGAGGCCAAAACCACCAAGATTTACCATGGCAAGGGTTGTTCCACCTGCGGCAAGCGCGGCTATAAAGGACGTACCGGTTTATATGAAGTCATGGAGATTAACGATGAGTTGCGCGAACTCATCCTCGTGGGCGCCTCGGCCTTGGAGTTGAAGAAAAAGGCCATTGAGCAAGGCATGATTACCTTGCGCCGCAGCGGTCTCATCAAGTCCGCCGACGGGCTCACCACTCTCGAAGAAGTCATTCGCGAGACGGTCTTATAGAACGGAGAACATGCGACTATGGCTGGCATTACACTGAGCGAACTGCTGAAAAAGATGATCGAGATGGGGGGGAGCGACCTCCACATCACCACCAACAGCGCACCTCGCGTGCGCGTCCATGGACGCTTGCGCCCTTTGGATATGCCCCCGCTCACCGCTGCGGATACCAAGTCCCTCGCCTACAGCGTGCTTACCGATGCTCAAAAGCACCGCTTCGAAGAAAATCTGGAGCTGGACTTCTCCTTTGGTCTGAAAAACCTCGCCCGTTTCCGCGGCAACGTTTTTAACCAGCGTGGCGCGGTCGGCGCGGTGTTCCGTACCATTCCTTGGGAAATTAAGGGATTCGACGCTCTCGGCCTTCCCCCGGTCGTCAAGGGTCTGTGCGACAAACCCCGCGGCTTAGTGCTGGTCACCGGTCCCACCGGTTCCGGCAAGTCCACCACCCTCGCCGCCATGCTAGACAAGATCAATGGTGAACGCGAAGAGCACATGATCACCATTGAGGACCCCATCGAGTTTCTGCACAACCACAAGAAATGCCTGGTCAACCAACGCGAAGTCCACGCCGATACCCATTCCTTCGCCAATTCTCTGCGCGCCGCGCTTCGCGAGGACCCCGACGTGGTGCTCATCGGTGAGATGCGCGACTTGGAAACCATTGAATCGGCCTTGCGTATCGCGGAAACCGGCCACTTGACCTTTGCCACTTTGCACACCAACTCGGCCGCTTCCACCATCAACCGTATCATCGACGTCTTTCCTTCTCACCAGCAGCCGCAGATTCGCGCCCAGCTCTCCATGGTTCTGGAAGGCATCCTTTGTCAGGCGTTGTTGCCTCGCTCGGACGGTCGCGGCCGCGTCATGGTCATGGAAGTGCTCGTTCCTACCGCCGCCATTCGCAATCTCGTCCGCGAAGACAAGATTCACCAGATTTATTCGGCGATGCAAACCGGCACTGGACAAACCGGCATGCAGACCTTCAACCAAGGTCTGGCCAACGCTTATTTTGCTAAGCTCATCACTTTGGACATCGCTCTTTCTCGTTCGTCCAATCCCGATGAGCTCCAGGACATGATTAATCGTGGCGTCGCCAATACGCCCTCGGCCGGCAAGACCACTTTCGGGAAAACGCCGGTGGCCGCGCGTCACTAACGCCACAGAGTTTGCAGTGCCAGGGGAAGTGCGCAGTACAAAAAAAGGCTTTCGACCGCTGAGGAGGAAACACCATGCCGGTCTTTACATATAAGGGTACCAATCGCGCCGGAACTTCGGTTGCTGGCGAAATGTCGGCCAACAGCAAAACTGAGCTGCAGACCTTGCTGCGCCGCCAGCAAATCACTCCTACCCGTGTCTCCGAAAAGGGCAAGGAATTCAACCTGCCCACTTTCGGCAGCGGCGTGAAGGCCAAGGAACTGGCCATCTTCACCCGTCAGTTCTCCGTGATGATCGACGCGGGCTTGCCTCTCGTCCAGTGTCTTGAGATTCTCGCCAGCCAGCAGGAGAACAAGACCTTCCAGAAGGTCTTGACCGGCACGCGCAGCGCCGTCGAGGGTGGCAGCAACCTCTCCACCGCCATGAAGCAGTACCCCAAAGTCTTTGACCCCTTGTACAGCAACATGGTCGAGGCCGGCGAGACCGGCGGTATTTTGGACACCATTCTGCAGCGCCTCTCTACCTACATTGAAAAGAACGTCAAACTCAAGGCCGCTGTGAAGTCCGCTTTGATCTATCCCGTCGGCGTTTTGACCATTGCGGGCGGCGTCATCACCCTTTTGCTCTGGAAGGTCGTCCCCATTTTCGCCGCCTTGTTCGCCGGCTTGGGCGTGGATTTGCCCTTGCCCACCAAAATCGTCATCGCCCTCAGCCATTTCGTGGGCAGCATCTTCGGTTTCTTGATTGTCGTCGGATTCGCCGCTACCGTCGTTGGATTGAAGATTTGGTACGGCACTCCCACCGGCCGCTTCGTTCTCGACACGGTCGTCCTTAAACTGCCCGTCCTTGGCATCCTCATGCGCAAAATTGCCGTGGCTCGCTTCACACGTACCCTTGGTACCTTGATCTCCAGCGGCGTGCCCATCTTGGAAGGCCTCGACATTACCGCCAAAACCTCCGGCAACGCCGTGGTCGAACGGGCCCTCACCAAGGTCCGCAAAGCCCTCGAAGAAGGTAAGTCCTTGACCGAGCCTTTGAAGGAATCGGAAGTGTTCCCGGGCATGGTCACGCAGATGATCGCCGTCGGCGAACAAACCGGCGCCATGGATGCCATGTTGCAGAAGATCGCGGACTTCTATGAGGACGAAGTGGACGTCGCGGTTAAAGACCTCTTGACGGCTCTCGAACCCATCATGATCGTGTTCCTTGGTTTAGTCGTCGGTGGCGTGGTTATTTCCATGTACTTGCCGCTCTTCTCTTTGATCGGCAAACTCTCCAACGCGCACTAAACCTTCGGCTCGTTCTATTTCGGAACTGGGAGGGCACGTCACCGCACGCTGTCCTCCCATTTCTTTTAAGATATGGTCTTGGGGGAGGGAAGCGGGCGCGGTCCCGGCTTCCCGCGTATGGAACAAACTCTGACTCGCCGCGAATGGCTCGAGTGGCTGACCAAGGTCCGCCTGCTCATGATTGCCCTCATTCTGGGCGTCGGCGTGGTGTGGCCCCAGTATTCCCCTCCGAGCGGTGCCAGCCGCTACTTCCTCCCCATCATTATTTTGTGGATCACCATCGGCATTCTGCACCTGATCCTGGTGCGCTTGCTGCCTTCCGCATCCTGGTTGGGCGCCCTGCAAGTTTCCTGCGATGTCGGCATGGTCACCGCCATCGTTTATTCCACCGGCCTCCAGGACAGCAACTTCATCTCTCTGTACCTCTTGGTGATTCTGGTGGCCAGCATCCTCTTTTCCCGCCAACTCACCTTTTTGACCGCGCTGTTTTGCCTCTCCTCACTGGCCCTCACCCTCGCCCTCGTCTACAGCGGCAAGATTCCCAGGACCTCGGCGGCCCCTCCCACCTTCGAAAACATTCGCCTGTGGTTTCTCTGGAATAGCCTCGGCTTTCTTTCCGTCGCCTATTTGGCCAGTTTGCTGGGCATGTCTCTGCGCAAGAAGAGTTCGGAGTTGGAGCAAAAACGGGAGGAACTCCGGGAGTTGCAGGAATTCACCGCCGATATCATCCACTCCATGCGCGGCGGGTTGGTCACCACCGACATCGACGGCCGCGTGGTGCTCTTGAATCGCACCGGCGAAGAAATCCTCGGCAGGACTTTCAGCGATCTTCGCGGTCGCGATCTTCGCGAAGTCAGCCCGGAGTTCTGGTTGCAAGATATGTCCGAGTTGCCCGAGCGCCTTTCCTTGCGCCGCGAGATCGAGATACGCACCCCCGGCGGACAACGCCGCTATCTCGGCATCTCAGTCTCGCCCTTGCGAACCCGCGAGGCTGTGCGCAGTGGCTATGTCTTTAATTTCCAGGACCTCACCGAGTTGCGCCGCTTGGAGCAAGAGGTCGCCACCAAAGAGAGAATGGCCGCGGTCGGCCGTCTCTCCGCCGCCATCGCCCACGAGATTCGCCAGCCACTTACTGCCATCGCCGGCGCGGTCAAGGAGTTGGGACGGCTTGTCCCCCTCGAGGAAGACGAAAAGCACCTGGTCAGCATCGTCAGCCGCGAGTCGGAGCGCTTGAACCACATCATTACCGACTTCTTGAATTACTCCCGCGAAAAGAGCTATGCCTTTCAGGAGGAAGACGTGCGCGCGCTTCTCGAAGAGACCCTCTTGTTGATCGAGCGCAAACCCGACATCGTCAAGAATGTGCAATTAGTGCGCGCCTTCAATGGCCAGGTTTCCAAGGCCAAAGTGGACTCCAACAAGATCCGCCAGGTCTTCTGGAATCTCTGCGACAACGCCGTCCGTGCCATGCCCCTCGGCGGCACCCTTACTGTCGGCATTGAGCACGTCCCCGATTGGTTGCGCATCTCCTTTCGCGATACCGGTGTCGGATTGGACCCGGAGCAACGCGATAAGATTTTTGAACCGCTACAATCCAATTTTGAGGGTGGCACTGGCCTCGGTTTGGCCATTGTCTATCAGATTGTCCAGGCCCACAGCGGTCGTATTTCCGTGGTCAGCGAAAAGAATAGGGGCGCGGAATTTGTTATCGAACTTCCGCGTATCGAATGAGGCGCTATGCAAGCAACCAAAATCGCTCCTAAGGAAACCACCCGGGAAATGGCCCACATCCTGGTCGTCGACGACGAAAAATCCATTTGCGAACTCCTCGAGATTACCTTCCGCAAGGAAGGACATCGCGTTGAAGTCGCCCATAGCGTCGATGGCGCCAAGCGCAAACTCGAGGCTTCTCTTTACGACATCATCATTTCCGACGTGCGCATGCCCGGAGAGACCGGCGTGGAATTGCTCCGTTTCGCCAAGGAAGTCGCTCCCGATTCCTATTTCGTCCTGATCACCGGCGTGCCTTCTCTGGACACGGCCATCGCCGCCGCCAACGAAGGCGCCAATCGCTATGTCATCAAGGACCACGATTTGGTCGAACAGTTGCGCACCGCGGTCCGCGAAGTCACCGAAAATCTCAAGTGGAAGAAAGAAGCCGGCTACCTCCGCAGGGAGCTCCGCCGGCTCACCGGTTTGGACAACATCATTGGCCAAAGCCCCAAGATGAAAGCGATCTTCGATTTGATCCAGACCGTTGCTCCTCAGAACAGCCGCGTGCTTATCACCGGCGAAAGCGGCACCGGAAAAGAGTTAGTGGCTCGGGCCATTCACGAGAACAGTGCCCGTTCCGACACCCCGTTCATCACCATCAATTGCGGCGCTTTTCCCGAAACCCTGCTGGAATCGGAACTGTTCGGCTACACCAAGGGCGCCTTCACCGGCGCGAACGAGAACCGTCGCGGCCTATTCCAGGCCGCTCACGGCGGCACGCTCTTCATGGACGAGATTGGCAACATGAACCAGACCATGCAGGTCAAGCTTTACCGCGTGCTCCAGGAAGGGAAGGTGCGCCCACTCGGCAGCACCGAGGAAATCGACGTCGATGTCCGCGTGATCGCCGCTACCAACAAGGATTTGGAAAAGGCCATCGCGGCCGAAGAATTTCGCGAAGATCTTTTCTATCGCTTGAGCGTCATTCCTCTGCATGTTCCCCCGTTGCGCGACCGTCGCGAGGACATTCCCCTCTTGGCCCGCCATTTCCTGGAGTCTTTCCGAAATTCCATGGGCAAGAAGATCGACGGGATCACCCCGGAGGCCATGCGCCGCTTGGAGTCTTACGACTGGCCGGGCAACGTCCGCGAACTCGAGAACACCATCGAGCGCGCCGTCGCCCTCGAAAGCGGCCCGGACATTTCCCTCGCGGTCTTGCCCGATCGCGTCGCCGGCACCACTTCCGTCTTCGGCCCGGTCATGGGTGAGTCCGAACGAGCGGAGATTCCCGCGGATGGCATCGACTTCGAGAAGGTCATTTCCGATACCGAGCGCCGTTATTTGCAAGCCGCCTTGGAAAGGTCCCACGGCGTTCGCACCCAAGCCGCCGACCTCCTCAAGATCACCTATCGCTCTTTTCGCCATTATGCCAAGAAGCACAACCTCTAGCCGTGCCTTCGACATGCCCTGCCGAAAGGTCCCCAGCTGAATGACCGAGAAAAAACGCATCGCCGTGCTCCTGCTCGTTTCGGTGCTGGTCTATCTGAACACCCTGGGTAACGGCTTCACCATGGATGACGACGCCTACATCTTCCACAACGCCGGCGTCACCGCCCATTCTTTCCGCGTCCTCTTTCAACCCACTTGGGGCAGCAATCTTTTTCGGCCATTCACTTACTTCACCCTCATGCTCAATTGGCTGGTTGGCAGCGATCACCCCTTCGGGTACCACTTGTTCAACGTGTTCCTGCACGCGGCGGTCACCCTGTTGCTCTACCTCGTCCTGCGCAGGCTTCTCGACTCCGTATCTCGTTCCGAACTCATCGCCTTCGTTGCCGCGCTGCTCTTCGCCGTTCATCCCATCCACACCGAAGCGGTAGCCTCCATCGTCGGCCGCTCCGAAGGGTTGGCCATGGCCTTCGTCCTCGCGGCCTGGTTGCTTCATCTCGAAGATCATCCATATTGGGCCTTCGTGTGTTTTGCGCTGGCGCTCCTCTCCAAGGAATCCGCCATTATTTTTGTTCCCCTGGTTTGCGCCGGAGACCTCGCCCGCGGTGTACGTAAACCCATCTTTCGTTACGCCGGCGTTGCTTTAGTTGGCGTCCTTTATCTAGGACTGCTCTGGCACGTCCAAGGCGGGCGCTTCGGCGCCGCCGCCATCAATTTCCTGGACAACCCCTTGGCGCTGTTTCCGGCCAGGCTCCGCATCCCCAACGCCCTGCGCATCGACTGGAAGTATCTGGGCCTGCAGTTTTATCCCGTTTCGCTTTCCTGCGACTATTCCTACAACGCCATTCCCCTGTATGCCAAGTTTTCTCGCAATGCTTTGGCCGTCGTTGCCGTTCTCTTGCTCCTCACTCTCTGGCTCTGGACTTTCTTCGCCGCCAAGAAACCATGGTTTCTCGCCGGGGCTCTTTATCTGATCGGATTCTCCGTTACTTCCAACGTGCTCATGCCCACTGGCACGATTATGGCCGAGCGCTTGGCTTACCTTCCCTCGGCGGGCTTCTGCCTGTTCCTCGCACTGCTGTGGATTTTATTCGAGCAGCGCAGTCAACGAGCGGCCTGGGCGGCTCTCGTCGTCGTTTTGCTGCTCTTTTCGGCCCGCACCGTCGCGCGAAATCGCGACTGGCACGACAATTTTTCGCTCTTCAACTCCAGTGTCCGCGTCGTCCCCAAAAGCGCCAAAATGCGCGCCGGTCTGGGTGACCAATACATGCAGCGCGGCCAGCTGGACGCCGCCCGCAGTGAACTGGAAACCGCCTTGCATATCTTCCCGGATTATTGGCAGGCCGTCGGTGTTCTCGCTGTCGTCGAAGCCCGCCAAGGCCACGATCAAGAGGCCTTACGCACCTTCGAAAAAGAGCTGGCGCTTACTCCCAAAACCGACCGCGACTACGACCTGGTGCGCGTCAGCCTCGCCGCTCAGTTGATCAAGGTCAATCAAAACGACCGTGCCCTGACCATTTTGAACCAAGTGGTCCAGAGCTCTCCCGCCAATCCCCGCGCCTGGGCCAACCGCGCCGTCATTCTCTACCAGCGCGGTCAATTCCAAGCCGCCAGAAGCGATGCCGAAACCGCCTTGCACCTCGAGCCCACCAATCCCCAAGCCCAGAATCTGCTAGCCCAGTTAAACGCCACCGCCCCCTCAGTCCCCCACCAATAAACCGAACTGAAACCGCGTAGCTTCTCTCCAGGCATTCAACTTTTATTCCTGGGGGGCCAGCGAACGCACGAGCTTCCGTCGTAGGGGAGCCGCACCGCAGCGCCCAATCCCTGCACCAACCCGGGTCTTGCCTCAGCCGTGTAGAGCCCGCTTTCTGTTTAACCTGAGCATCGCGCAGGACAGAGGTGCTTTTTCCGCAATCTCCTCAGCTTCTGCCCGTCCTCTTAATTCTCCGTTTCGTCTGTGGACCTCGTTGCGCTCTGGAGTGAGTTTTTCGTCAGGCCACCGCTTCATACGCGACGCCAAAAATCACAGAATGATCACTCCAAAAGCGGTGTTTGCCCGAGGAACCTGTTTTTTCTTGGAGTTGTCGCAGAAGTAAGTCGAATCTGTGCGGCTTCAACCGCCGCCAGTCCCGTTCGTCATTTCTCGCACAGCGTGGCCGCCCGGTCGCGCTCGTCCTGCACCTCCGGCGAAACATAGTAGTCCATCGTTAACCGCCGCCCAGCCCGGCTGAACAGGCGAGACTCCTTTAGCCCACTCCGTTGCAGCCCGCATTTCAGCGTCGTAGCCAGCACCCCAAATCCATACTTCACGCTCCGTCTGAAATTGATCGAGGAGGCCTCGCCGAAATACTTGGTCGGGCAGGAAATCTCACCAATACGGAAGTCAAAGCAAAGGCACTGCGCCAGCATTTCGTTGTCAAACACAAAATCGTCCGAATTTTCCAGCAGTGGCAGCGTGGTCAAAACCTCTTTGGTGAACGCCCGAAAACCAGTGTGATATTCCGAAAGTTTAGCCCCAGTGAAAATGTTCTGAAACGCGGTTAGAAAGCGGTTGGCAACGTATTTGTAATAAGGCATGCCCCCGCCCAACGCGCTTCCTCCCAGAATGCGGGAGCCCAAAACCACGTCGTACACTCCATACGCGATCATCCCCGCCATCGCCGACACCAGTTTCGGCGTGTACTGATAATCGGGGTGCACCATCACGATTATGTCTGCACCGGCCGCGAGCGCTTCGCGATAGCAGGTCTGTTGATTGCGCCCATACCCGTAATTTTTGTCGTGCACGAATACGCGCAATCCCAGCGCCTCGGCGATGTGCACCGTTTCGTCCTTGCTCTTATCGTCCACCAGGATAGTTGCGTCCACGCAATCGGGCAGCTCCCGAACAGTCATCTCCAGCGTCTTCGCCGCGTTGTAGGCAGGCATGACCACAACAATGCGCTTACCGTTGATCACAGAAAACTCCGTGCTCCAGCGCCGAAGATAGCATATTGCGCCGCTTCACAACCGATGCCGGCGGCACGCTGCGGTCTTCAAGTTAACACCTGACTGCCAATTCTCCCGAGCCCCCATTGCTCCTCGTGACCCTTTTTGTCTCTTTTGCCTGACAAAAAGGGTCATTATGGTGCTCATAGTACC
>DATKPS010000138.1:0-10829 GCA_035524015.1 Candidatus Sulfotelmatobacter sp. | reverse complement strand
CATACGGAATTTCTGCATTATCGCGCATATCGATCACGGCAAATCCACGCTTGCCGATCGCCTGCTGGAGATGACCGGCGCGCTCTCCCAACGCGAGATGCACGAGCAGGTGCTCGACTCCATGGACCTGGAGCGCGAGCGCGGCATCACCATCAAAGCAAAAAGCATTCGCCTTCATTACCAGGCGAAAGACGGCAACACTTATCGGCTCAACCTCATCGACACGCCGGGCCACGTGGACTTTTCTTATGAAGTTTCCCGCGCGCTCTCGGCCTGCGAAGGTGCGCTACTCGTTGTAGACGCCAGCCAAGGTGTCGAAGCACAAACCGTGGCCAACACTTTTCTGGCGGCGGCTCACAATCTGACGATTCTTCCGGTCATCAACAAAATCGATCTGCCCGCCGCCCAGCCGGATTTCGTCAAAGAGCAAATTGAAAATGTACTAGCTATCCCCGCCAACGACGCGCTAATGATCAGCGCCAAAAGCGGAATCGGCGTCGAGGACGTGCTCGAGGCCATCGTGCATCGCATTCCGCCCCCGAAAGGCAGCGCGGAAAATCCTGTTCAGGCATTGATCTTCGATTCCTGGTTTGACATCTACCGTGGGGCCGTAGTTCTGGTGCGCGTCATGGAAGGCCGAATTACGAAGCACATGAAAATTCGGCTCGTCGCCACGAACGAAGTCTACGAGGTGGAACAACTCGGCACGCTTACGCCCAAGCCGATTGCGCTTGAAGAACTCGAAGCAGGTGACGTCGGATTCATTGTCGCCAACATCAAGCGCGTGGCGGACGCCCGCATGGGTGACACCGTAACAGAGGCTGCGCGACCCGCCCCCGCGTTGCCTGGCTTCGAAGCAATCAAGCCAATGGTGTTCGCTGGAATTTTTCCGGTGCTGGCCGACGAGTACGAACCGCTGCGCGACGCGCTGGGCAAACTGCAACTCAATGACGCCGCTTTCTTCTACGAACCCGAAAATTCCGTGGCATTGGGTTTTGGCTTCCGTTGCGGCTTTCTTGGCCTGCTGCATCTCGAAATTGTCCAAGAACGGCTGGAACGCGAGTTCGGGCTCAATCTGATCACCACCGCTCCCAGCGTGCGTTATCGCATTACCAGGATAACCGGGGAGGTTATTGAGGTCGATAGTCCGGCAAAATTCCCCAATCCCAGCGATATCGAAAAAATTGAAGAGCCGATCATCAAGGCCATGATCATTACCAACGACGAGTCCGTCGGCGGCATCTTGCAGCTTTGCCAGGACAAACGCGGTACGCAGAAGAACTTCGAGTATCTGTCGCCCACTCGCGTGATGCTCACTTACGAGTTGCCGCTCAACGAGATCGTGCTCGACTTCTACGATCGCCTGAAAAGTGTTTCTCGCGGGTATGCTTCGCTCGACTACCATCTCGCTGGTTATCTGGAATCGGACCTCATCAAACTGGACATTCTGGTGGGTGGCGAACCGGTCGATGCGCTGGCATTGATTATCCACCGCGAATTTGCCGTGGAGCGCGGGCGTGATCTGGTCACCCGTTTGCGCAAGCTCATTCCGCGTCAGCTATTCGAAGTGCCCATTCAAGCCGCGATTGGCAGCCGCGTGATTGCCCGCGAGACCGTTTCGGCCATCCGCAAAAACGTGCTGGCGAAATGCTACGGCGGGGACATTACGCGCAAACGCAAGCTGCTGGAGAAGCAAAAAGAAGGCAAGCGGCGCATGAAGCGCGTCGGCCAGGTGGATATCCCGCAAGAAGCCTTCCTGGCGGTTCTGCGCGTGTCCAGCAACGAAGAAGAGTGACGCGCCTTCCCTTAGCTGTTTTTGTCTTTCACTTCCGTGGTGAGGCGTCCCCTTCGCAGCTGAACCTTCACGGAATCGCCGAGAGATACCTGGTCCACATCGCGAAGGATGTTGCCCGCGCTGTCCGTGGCAATGGCATAACCGCGTTCCAACAGCTGCAAAGGGCTGCGTTCCTGTAATTGCAGGGCCACGCGTTGCCAGCTTTCCCGCTTCAACCGAACTTTCCGCTCGGTACGGGACACCAAGTCGTGGCTCAATTTTTCCAGTTGCAAGTGCGACGCCGCCATTTTCATTCGAAAATCGAAGGACGCTATGCGTAAATGCGCCGCCATATATCGTCTGCGCGAAGTTTCCAAGCGTGCGCGAAGGTCAAATCCAAGCCTTGCCTCCAACTCGGAGGTCCGTTTGCGAAATGCAGCCACGCGCGCCCGCAAATCCATCCGGGCTATCCTCACCCGGGCGTTCGTCAGCCGCTTGTGGCTTTCATTCATCCGTGCCCGGAGGCCCAACACTAGCCGCGATGCCATTTCGTCGGAACGCTGGCGGTTCTGTCGCAGCAAATCCTGGGGCCGCCGAAAACTGGGCCCGCGTGTTAATTCGTGAACGCGGCGCAAAAGCACCAGCAATTTATAGTGAATCAGGCTGTCAAGGCTGCCCAGCAAATCCGCAACGTGCTGGTCGAACTCCCGGCGCGTTTGCACCACCAGTTCCGCCGCTGCCGAGGGCGTCGACGCGCGAACATCAGCCGCAAAATCGGCAATCGTGAAATCCGTCTCGTGGCCGACCCCGGAAACCACTGGAATCACGCAAGCGGCAATGGCCCGCGCTAAGCTTTCTTCGTTGAAAGCCCACAAGTCTTCGATCGACCCGCCGCCACGCACCAGCAGAATCACGTCTGCGGAGCGTGTGCGGCTGAAATACCCGAGCGCCTCGATAATCTGCGACGCTGCACCTTCCCCCTGCACCAGCACCGGATAAAGCGTCAGGTGCACGTTGGGAAATCGCCGCCTCAGGATGTGCACGACATCGCGAACCGCTGCGCCCGTGGGAGAAGTAATCAGGCCGATTCGCCTCGGCAACACCGGGAGGGGCTTCTTGCGAGCCAGAGCAAACAGGCCCTCGGCCTCCAGTTTTTTCTTCAGTTGTTCGAACGCCAGTTGCAGCGCGCCACGACCCAATGGTTCCAGCAATTCTACGTAAACCTGATATTCCCCGCGCGCTTCATAAACGCTGATCGATCCGCGCACGCTGACTTTCAATCCATCTTCGGGGCGGAACTTCATTCCGCGCTGCTGTTGCTTGAAGAGCACACAGCGAATCTGCGCCCGATCGTCTTTCAGTGTGAAGTAAACGTGCCCAGAAGCCGCCGGGCGGCAGTTGGAGATCTCTCCCTGCACGATAATGTCGGTAAAGTTCCGTGCGAGAAGATCGCGGATCCGCGCGGTCAAGTCGCTGACCGTGAAAATCCGGCGTTCCGGTTGCAAATTAAATTGCAGTTGACCCATTCGTTAGAAGATACAACGGAACGCAATCAGCCTGCGAGCGATCACTCTTCTTCCTCGTTTTCGCCCATCTGCATGGTCAAATACCGCTCGTAGCCGAGTTCTTTGATCTGGTGCATCTGTGCTTCGAGCCAATCCACGTGCCCTTCTTCGTCCTTCAACAGCTGCACAAAGAGATCACGCGAACCGTTGTCTTTTTCCGCCACCGCGATTTGAATCGCCGCGTTGTAATCTGTCACTGCGCCCACTTCGAGATCCAAATCGCTCTGCAGCATTTCCTGAACGTTTTTCCCGACCGTGAGTTCGAGCGGTTTCATCGTGGGGGATCCATCAAGAAAAAGAATTCGCTCCATCAGCGCTTCGGCGTGCTTCATTTCGCCGATGGACTGCATTTTTATGTATTCCGAGAGCCGCTCGTAGCCCCAGTTTTCGCACATCTCCGCATGCAAGAAGTATTGATTGATTGCGGTAAGCTCCTCGCGCAATGCTTTGTTCAACTGCTCGATTACTTTGGGTGACCCTTTCATCCTGGCCTCCTGATGACCTGAAATAAACGTTGAACCACGATAACGCGTTCAATTCAGCGGCGCAAACGGGAAATCAGCCAAAACAGCAGTGTCAGACCTACGCTCAACAGCAGGCTCGTGGCGATCGGAAAGTAAAATGTAGTGTGTTCTCCCTTGTGCACGATATCGCCG
Source organism: Candidatus Sulfotelmatobacter sp. (assembly GCA_035524015.1). Classification (GTDB taxonomy): domain Bacteria; phylum Acidobacteriota; class Terriglobia; order Acidiferrales; family UBA7541; genus Acidiferrum. The sequence goes on along the minus strand of DATKPS010000138.1, from coordinate 6,834 downwards.
GGCAGACGTCCTAACCGGAATGGTAACTTTCCCCCAAAGTAGAAAAAACCTCCCACAAGGATAAGCAAAACACCTAAAACTAACAAAGCACGACCAAGTTCGCGAAGTGGATCCATGACCACGAAGTTTATCCCAACGATGGACGGAAAAAACCTGCAGTGTGTGTAATCAGTCTGTGCGCTTATGCGCTGGCGGAAATTCGCTTGATCAAATCCATCTGCTCATTAATGGATTCCGCGCCAATGGTAAACGCATCAAGCGTTCCAAGCCTTAACGCGTAGCGGAGCGCTTCGTCCTGTTTATTCCGCATATCCCCTTGCCCCAGAATCTTCATCCCTACAATGCCCTTGCCCGCCAATCGCATTTCCCGGATCACGCTGGCCACGGTCTCAGGATCCGCGTCCATGTGCGACCCGATGGGGTTGATCCGCACCAGGTCGACTTCCACCCACGCGGATTTCGCTGCGGCACGCAACGCATCGATGGAATGACAAGAGCACCCATGCGCCCGGATCATTCCTCTCTGTTTGGCTTCCGATAAGGCATCCATGACGGGTTGAAACCGCGTCGTCCAATCCGCTTCGGTCACACAGTGCATCAAGCAAATATCCAAATACTCGGTGTTCAACTCGCGCCGGAACCGCTCCAGATCCGCGTGCATTTCCGGTGCTGTGCGCGCCCACGACTTGGTCATCACCGTGACTTTGCTGCGATCCACGTGCTTCAGCGCGTCCGCCACATGAGGATGGCTCCCGTAGGAATCTGCCGTGTCGAAGAAACGTAGACCATTGTCGTAGCCGTTTTGCAATAACCGCGAAAGTCCTTGGAGGCCCAAAGCGGTCTGGTTCGAATGGTGCCCCGAGCCGACGGTGCCCGTCCCCATCGCCAGCAGCGACGTTTGAATGCCGGTGCGCCCAATGGTCACGGTGTCTGTTGCTGAGAATTTACGATCAAGAGCTGGCAGCAGAGCCAGCCGCTGCGCCAGGGAATTCGGTGTAAACCAGGCGGCAGCGGCGACCGAAGCGGCTCGTTGCAGAAACTCGCGGCGGCGAATACCAGGCATAGGAACCTCCCGGGCCGGAGCCTTATTTTACTCTTGGGTGCTGACGAAGCCAGCGAAAAGGAAGGGCACGGAAAAGCCGTGCCCCGGTAAATTTCAATTTCAGTGTGGGGAATTAGATCAATTCCATCCCGGAAAAGAAGTAACCGATTTCAAACGCCGCGGTTTCCGGTGCATCGGAACCGTGCGTACAATTGTTGCCGATACTCGTTCCCAAATCGTGGCGGATTGTGCCCGGCGCCGCTTTCTTCGGATCGGTGGCGCCCATGGTGTCGCGCCATTTTGTAATGGCCCCCTCGGCCTCCAGAACCATGGCGAAAATCTTGCCGGAGCTCATGAAGTCGGTCAGCTCACCGAAAAACGGGCGCTCGCGGTGCACGGCGTAAAATCCGCCTGCTTCTTCTTTGGTCAGCCGTATGGTCTTTATGGCCACAATCTGGAAGCCCGCCTTATGAATGCGCGCCAAAATTTCGCCCTGCTGGCCGCGGCCCACTGCGTCCGGTTTGATAATCGCGAAAGTACGTTCAGTTGCCACAAGATTCTCCTCAGTGAATATGAAAGTAGGGTGACTTGGACTGCTTGTTGCCTTATTTCAACACCGTCGCGACAGTTGAACCTAGATCCGCCGGGGTCTCCACAGTGTGAATACCCGCGGCCTTCATGGCGGCATATTTGTCTTTTGCGGTTCCCTGTCCACCGCTGATGATCGCTCCCGCATGTCCCATGCGGCGTCCCGGAGGCGCGGTCTGCCCTGCGACGAAACCGACCACGGGCTTCTTCACATTGGCCTTGATCCATTCCGATGCGCGTTCTTCCGCGTTGCCACCAATCTCGCCGATCAGGATGATGGCGTGAGTGTCCGCATCCTCGTGGAACATTTTGATCGCATCCAGGAAGGTGGTGCCGATAATCGGGTCACCACCAATTCCGATACAAGTGGATTGCCCAATGCCCAGTTGCGTCAATTGGTGCACCGCTTCGTAGGTTAAGGTTCCGCTGCGGCTCACAACCCCAACATTGCCCTGCTTGTGAATGCGTCCGGGCATAATTCCAATCTTGCATTTTCCCGGGGAAATAATGCCTGGACAATTCGGCCCAATCAGCCGCGTCTTGGAATCCCGCAATACTTCCGCAACGCGCACCATATCCAGAGCCGGAATGCCCTCGGTGATGCATACCACCAATGCCAATTTCGCATCGGCAGCTTCCAGTATCGCGTCTGCAGAATAGGGCGGTGGGACAAAAATAACCGAGGCGTCCGCGCCGGTGGCTTTCACGCCGTCCGCCACCGTGTTGAAGACCGGCCGTTCCAAATGTTTGGTGCCGCCCTTGCCGGGGGTAACGCCACCCACGACGTTCGTCCCGTACTCAATCATTTGCTGCGCGTGAAACGTACCCTCACGGCCAGTGAAACCTTGAATCAGCACTCTTGTTTTTTCGTTAATCAGCACGCTCATCGCGCACCTCCCGCCAGGGCCACGACTTTCTGCGCCCCATCTTTCATTCCAACAGCGATGGTGAAGTTCAATCCACTATCGCGCAGAATTTGCTGGCCCTGCTCCACGTTGGTGCCCTCCATGCGCACAACAATCGGCACCTTGACGTGCAAATCCTTGGCGGCCGCAACCACTCCGGTAGCCAAAACATCGCAACGTAGAATGCCGCCAAAAATGTTGATAAACACTGCTTTCACCGCTGGATCGCTCAACAGAATGCCGAACGCATTTTTCACCTGCTCCGCAGAAGCGCCTCCGCCCACATCCAAAAAGTTGGCGGGTGAACCACCGGCATACTTGATGATGTCCATGGTAGCCATGGCCAAGCCAGCGCCGTTCACCATGCAAGCCACCGTGCCGTCCAGCTTGATGTAATTCAGCCCGTACTTGGAAGCTTCCACTTCCAACGGATCTTCTTCGTCCAGGTCGCGCAGTTCGCGCAGGTCCTTGTGCCGGAACAGCCCGTTGTCATCGAAGGTCATCTTCGCGTCCAGCGCCACCAACTTCCCATCGCCCGTCAGCACGCAAGGATTGATTTCGATCAAAGACGCATCGGTATCAATGAACGCGCGATACAGCGCCTGCAAGAATGGTGTGGCCGCCGTCACTTGCTCACCGGTCAAACCCAAACCGAAGGCGATTTTCCGGGCCTGATACGGCTGTAATCCCACCGCCGGGTGGATCGTTTCGCGCAAGATGGCGCTGGGATTCTCCTTGGCCACCTGTTCGATTTCCATGCCACCCGCCGAACTCGCCATAAATACCGGGCGGCCCGATTCCCGGTCGACCAACAACCCCAGGTAAAGCTCGCGCTTGATGTCCAGACCCTCTTCAATCAACAGCCGCTTCACGATGCGTCCTTGTGGGCCGGTCTGTACTGTCACTAAGTTCATGCCCAGAATGTGCGAGGCAATATCCGCCGCTTCGTCAGAAGAACGGGCCAGTTTCACGCCACCGCCTTTGCCGCGGCCTCCCGCATGAATCTGGGCTTTTACCACAACGATAGGCGATTTCAGGCGTTGCGCAGCTTCCCGGGCTTCCTCTTTCGTGTACGCCACTTCGCCGCGCGGCGTGGCCACGCCGTATCGCGAGAGGATGGCTTTAGCTTGATATTCGTGGATCTTCATTTGAGGTTCTGCCTTTGGACGGCCCAGTGCTGCCCAGGCCGACAACCTGTGCGACGATGGGACAGTGCACAGATGTTAGAATTTGAGGCTCATAAAACAGTAAAGTTTACTTGAGTCGCCCATCTCGGGCAAGGTTAACTGACCACTTCTCGGTGACAGCCGGATGAATTCTTCTCTATCATTGATCGCAAAAACCGAGCGTCTCGAACTACTCAACCGTTCTGACGCGGAAACACTCATGGAGGATCTCCTTTCCGGCCGCATCGACACCCCGGAAATTGTTCGCCTCCTGCTAGCCCTCAATCGGCGACGAATCACCCCCGCCGAACTCGGAGCTTTTGCTCGCGTGATGCGTCGTCATGCCGCGCCGGTATTCGCAGCGGAGCGCGAACGTCCAGCTCATATGCTGGATACCTGTGGAACTGGTGGCGACGGTTGCGGCACGTTCAACATTTCCACGGCGGCAGCGTTCGTGGCGGCAGCGGCGGGTGTGCATGTCGCCAAGCACGGCAATCGCTCCGTCAGTTCCCGCAGCGGATCAGCGGACGTGCTCGAAGCGCTGGGTATCCGCATCGACTTGCCAATGCATTATTCTGGCCAGGCCATCCGCGAAATCGGTATTGGTTTTCTGTTCGCTCCGGCGGCCCACGCTGCTACGCGGCACGCCATTGCCGCTCGGAAACAAATTGGTACGCGAACCATTTTTAACTTGTTGGGACCGCTTACTAACCCCGCTGGCGCTCATTCCCAGATTTTGGGCGTGTTTTCTCCTGACCTGATCGATCTTGTCGCTGCCACTCTGGCTGAATTAGGCGTAGAGCGCGCTTTGGTGGTCCATGGATTCGGCGGACTCGATGAAATTTCCGTTGCAGGAGAAACACTGGTGGCGGAAGTGCGGGATGGTACCGTCCGGCGCTTCGTCTTGACACCCGACGATTTCGGCCTGGCCCCTGCTCCCTTGAAAGCATTGCAGGGCGGCACGCCGCACGAAAACGCCGAAATCATTCGTGGCCTCTTGGCGGGCGAAACCGGTCCGCGTCACGACATTGTGTTGATGAACTCCGCTGCAGCTTTGGTGGTAACGGGAATCGCTACTAATTTCCGCGCAGGTACCGTGTTGGCCAGACAGGTCCTTGCCTCTGGAGCGGCGCTCGCGAAACTGCAACAGCTAAAAAACTTCACGGACTCAGTCTTGCCCTGCGATTAAGCGACAATTGCGTTGGATCAGGGCTTCATTGGACTAATGGGCAAATTTCCCGATCGCACCGCCTCGTGAATGCCCCACGCAGTTGCGCTTGCTACCCCAGCGCCAACGATGAAATAGGCCACCTTACCACCGCCCGCCGTGGTTGACGCACCGCCCGAACCAGTCGCCGTGTCCACTGTTGCCGCGGGTCCATCGAGATAAATGCGATAGGTTTGTCCCTGCGGCAGGGTGCGGAATTCTCCCCGAAAACTGAAATTCAAATCGCCGCGCTCTGCGGTGATTTGCAGAATCTTAGGCCCGAGCAGCGTAACCGAGCCTTGCGACGCTTGCGTACCCGCCGGACTCACGATCGCCTCGGCCACATGGATTTCGACGGGCTCGCGTTCCACAGAGGTAAAATGGAACGATCCCTGGCTCATATCTACGTGCAATCCGCCATTCAGTGGAATCAGCCACACTTCGGTTTGCTCGCCGAGTGTCAGGACTGCGTGACCGGCGCGAATGCCCAGCCTTCCTTCGGCTTCCGTCGACAGCCGCTCGCCTTCGAATATAGATAAACCGGGAAATGCCACTGCTCCTTCAAGATGGGCGTGTGCAGCAAAGGTAAGAACGCCAATAGAAGGGTTCGCGCCGACTGCTTCGGGAACCATAGAGAAGGACAAAACCAAGGCCACCACACCTGCCAGGAGAGACCGGAATCGCCGCATGTGAGCCTCCATGGGCTGGAGCGATGGAGGTCGAACCCATGGCAGTCACAATACTCTTATTTAACTAATAGTTCAATATAACAGATTCTTTAATATAAGACTTCTACTTTTGTTCGATAGGTACCGATTAGCTATAGCGCGGCACACTGTACGCTCAGAGCGAAAGAAAGTTCTTCAGCAGTTGCTTACCAGACTCAGTGAGCACGGACTCTGGATGGAATTGCACTCCCTCTATCTTGTTTTTGCGATGCCGGAGGCCCATGATCGTGCCGTCGCTGGTTTCCGCGCTGATCTGAAGTTCCCTTGGCAGTGACTTCCGCTCCACAATGAGGGAGTGGTAGCGCGTCGCTGTAAACGGATTCGGAACCGATCGGAAAATACCCTTCCCATCGTGTTCAATGTCGCTGGTCTTTCCATGAAACAACTTCGGTGCACGAATGATTTTCCCACCAAACGCGGCGCCAATTGCTTGGTGCCCTAAGCACACCCCCAGAATCGGAAACTTCCCCGCCAGCTTTTGGATCAGCTCCACAGAAATGCCCGCTTCTTGCGGAGTACAGGGCCCTGGCGAAATTACGATACGATCTGGCTTGCGCCGCGCAATTTCTTCCACCGATATTTTGTCGTTGCGGTGCACTTCCAGCGTGCAGCCCAGTTCGCCTAGATACTGCGCCAGGTTGTAGGTGAACGAATCGTAGTTATCGAGCAGCAGCAGCATCTTCAAAGCCTAACGACATTTGGAGGCCTGTGCAAGCTCGCGCGAGGATCGCAGGGTCGAGTCTACAGCCTTCGACGCTGCATACTCATCACCATCGTCACCAACATCACCGATTGGTGCTACAATTGTGATATGAAACGAGCAACGATCACGATTCCCGACGATCTGGCCCAGGCTGTTGAAAGTTACGTTCGTGCCCAGGAGGCTCCGCCTCCACTGACTGCAGTCGTCCAGGCTGCCCTTCGCCAGTTTTTGGCCGAGCGCGGCTACATACGGGCGAGCGGCCCGTTGGAAATCACTCGCGCTCCTCGCGGAAGCGGACGCCGCGACGTGAGCCGCCGCCACGACTATTACCTCTCTCGCCGATGAGGCGCGTCGTCATTGCCGATACAGGTCCGTTGTATGCAGCGACGGACCCCGCCGATTCCTATCACAGACGAGCTCGGACGGAAATGTCGCGCCTTCGACGGGAGAGCCGTGAGGTACTGCTCGCCTATCCGATCCTCTGCGAAGCGTACT
>DATKPS010000137.1:0-16103 GCA_035524015.1 Candidatus Sulfotelmatobacter sp. | reverse complement strand
AATTGATCGCTAGGTCTCCGGCCTTAATCTTCAGTGGACGCGTGGAATAATCCTGCCCATCGCATTCGATCTTCTTGAAATAGGTCCCCTCTGCCTGCGGCCCCTCTGGCGTGAAAAAGTAGCGTCCCGGCCTAACGCCGTCTATGTCAACTGTTCCAACCGAATCGAGGACTTTCGTCCTGCCGGATGGCGTCCATCTACCCTCCCCCGGACCCAAAGGAATAGCGTGCAACATGATGACCCCTCGCAACATGAAGGAATCATTCTCTGTGCTTATAAGAGTTCCGTGTATTTCCGTTGTTTGCTTAACGGCATCCTGTGCAATGACGACGCTGTTCCACAAAAATGCGATCGTCAGATATGCAAACGGAGATGTTTTTCGCCGTGGCACGGCGCGATTATACACCTGGCATCGGCTGGGAAACGCGCAAACCGGAAAGTGACCCGCTACCCAGATTCGCAGTTGGGCCGACTCTGCGCCGTGGGTGCGCTACACTAGGTAGTTTATGGCCATGAGTCGCTATGAGCATTGGATCCGCCGGTACGAGCACCGGCGCTGGACCACCGATGATAACCGTATGGTGCGCCCCTTCGAGTGGGGCCTGGAACACCTCGGCGGGCGACCCGATCAGGACGATCCCCGAAGCTACATTGCCGAATATGCCAGCGAAGCCATAGCGCGCAGCGACGAATGGTATGCCCCATCGGCGGTCCGGGATTATCAGTTGGATCGCGACAATGTGCTTACCTTTACCAGCCCGCTTGCCTCTCCGTGGCCGGAAAACAATACGGTGCACGCGCAATTTTTCCCGGCGGGGAACGCCGGGCCTGCGGTGGTGGTGCTTTCCAACTGGAATGCCAAATGGCAGGGGCAAATCGCGCTGTGTCATTGGTTGCAGCGCATCGGCATCAGCGCCATGAAAATGAGTTTACCGTACCACGACCGTCGCATGGCCGATGGCCACGAACGCGCCGATCAACTCGTCGGACCCAACATTGGCTTGACGCTCGTGGCCAATCGCCAAGCGGTGCAAGACGCGCGCGCATGCCTTACTTGGTTGGAGCGGCAGGGCTACGACCGGCTGGGCATTCTGGGCACGAGCATAGGCTCGTCGGTGGGGTATATCACCCTGGTGCACGACAAGCGCGTACGTGCGGGCGGTTTCTTCCACGTCTCCACTTATTTTGCCGACGTGGTCAGCCAGGGCATGACCACCAATCACGTCTGGGAGGCGTTGCGCCACGAACTCACGGTGGAAGAATTGCGCCGCTACTGGGCACCTATCAGCCCCATGCCTTACGTCGAGCGGGGCATGGGAGCGAAGCGCAGCACCTTCATGGTCTATGGGAAATATGACCCGACGTTTCTGCCGGAACTGACCGAACAGATGTTGCGCGCGCTTCGCCAGCACGGCGCCGATCCGCGTACCATGGAACTGCCGGTAGGACACTACTCGTTGGAATTGGCGCCATTCAGCTACATCGCCGGCTATCGCATGTTCATGTACTTTCTTGAGGCGCTGGGCTAAGGAATTCCCAAACAGGACGCCAGCCGGTTCCTCCGTTATCTGTGCGGGAACTCTGCTAGCTCTGTGGTAATTCCTTTTCTCACCACAGAGACCGCAGAGGCTCCGCAGAGGAAACGGAGAAGCGTGGCCTCAGAAGTGGTGGGCGTGCTTCTGTGGCCCAACCAAAATGGCGGTTGCTGTGCTGCTTAGTGTGCGAAACACTCACCACCTGGAGCAGCGGGTTTGCAGGTTGCGGAAAAACTCCCGTGGCACAGACACTCTTGTCTGTGCACGCGAGCCAAATGCAGCAAAATCAGCACAGGCAAGAGTGCCTGTGCCACGTGCATCGAGAGAATTATGTCCCAAGGAACACTGTTGCGAGCGGAGCTTCCTACGATTGCGGAAATTCGGTCGGCTGCGGAGCTGATCTACCAACTGATGCCACCAACGCCGCAGTATTGTTGGCCATTGTTAGGAGAGCGGTTGGGCGCCGAGGTTTGGTTGAAGCACGAGAACCATACTCCCACGGGCGCGTTCAAAGCCAGGACCGCGGTGGTGTATGTCGATGAACTCATGAAACGCGAGCCTGGAACGCGTGGCTTGATCACTGCGACGCGGGGCAATCATGGCCAGTCGGTTGCGCTGGCCGCCAAGCGTTTCGGAATCTCGGCAACGATCGTGGTGCCTTACGGAAACAGTCGCGAGAAAAACGCGGCCATGCGTGCTCAGGGTGGGACGCTCATTGAGTTCGGCGCGGATTATCAAGCTGCGCGCGAAAAGGCCTTCGAACTTGCGGCAGAGAAGCAACTGCACATGGTGCAGCCGTATCACTACGATATCGTGCGGGGTGTGGCCACGTACTGGCTCGAGCTGTTTTCGTCAGTGAAAGATATCGATGTGGCTTATGTGCCCATTGGCATGGGCTCGGGAATCTGTTCGGCGGTCGCGGTCCGCAATGGGTTGGGCTTGCGAACGAAGTTAGTGGGTGTGGTTTCTGCGCACGCCCCGAGTTACGCCGAATCCTTTGAGCAGCGGAAGGTGGTGGAAGCGCCGGCTACAACGCGGCTCGCGGATGGAATGGCGTGCCGCAAACCGGATGAGCAGGCACTGGCTATCCTGCTAGAGAACATTGAGCACATCGTTCGCGTCACGGATGACGAAGTGGGTGACGCGATGCGCCACATTTTTACGGACACTCATAACGTCGTCGAAGGCGCAGGCGCGGCCGGGTTGGCGGCGGCCCTGAAAGAGAAAGATCAGTGGCAGGGGAAGCGTGTGGCGCTGGTGGCCACCGGAGCAAACGTGGACAGTGAAGTGTTCGCACGAGTGCTGCAGGGCCAAAATGCGTGACGCTGTGACAGCGGCTATGCGGCGCTGGCCTGCGGGATAAACGCGCTGCTACAGTGGCTGGTCTAGTGCAGGACTTTCGCGATCGTGCCGTTGGCGATCAAGTCGGCAACGGCGCGGATGTCTGGAGCGAGAGGCCGATCTTCGGTCACCTTGGGAGAAACCGCCCGTACCGCACTCTGCGCTTTCTTCGCTAATGTTCCTGTCTGCAACGGAGCGAGCAGGTCGATCCCTTGGCAAGCGGAGAGCAACTCGATCGCCAGAATGTTCTGGAGGTTCTGGAGCATGCGCTGCAAGCGCCGGGCTCCGCTCATGCCCATGGAAACGTAGTCTTCTTGATTGCCGGAAGTGGGGATGGAATCCACGGAATGAGGCGTGGCTAACGCACGGTTTTCCGCCGCCAGAGCCGCTGCGGTGACTTGCGCGATCATGAAGCCGGAATTCAGTCCGGGCTCAGGCGTGAGGAACGCGGGGAGCATGCTGGTGAGCGGGTTGGTCATTTGGTCGATGCGGCGCTCGGCGATGCCGCACAGCGTAGCCACCGCAATAGCGACTTGATCGGCGGCCATGGCCAGGGGCTGCCCATGAAAATTGCCGCCGCTGATGATGTCGCCACCTCCGTGCGGTTTCACAAAGACCAGCGGGTTATCCGTGGCGCTGTTCAGTTCCACAAGAGCCATTTCGCGTGCCTGCAGAAGAGAATCACGCACTGCGCCGTGTACTTGGGGCGTGCAGCGCAAACTATACGCATCCTGCACGCGCTTGTCGGATTCAGCGGAGCGGTGGGATTCGCGAATGTCGCTGCCGTCATTCAAATGTGCCAGGTTGCGCGCGGTAGTGGCTGCGCCGGAGTAAGCCCGGGCGTGCATGATACGCGCGTCGAAAGCCCCGGGGCTGCCACGGAGCGCATCGAGCGAAAGGGAAGCGGCTACGTCGGCGGTGTCCGCCAGCATGTCCGCCTCACGCAACGCCAAGCTCAGAAGCGCGAGCATGCCTTGCGTGCCGTTCAGCAGCGAGAGCCCTTCCTTTGCGTCCAGGGCCACAGGAAGGATATGTGCGCGGTGCAATGCCTCGGAGCCGCTGATCTTCACGTCGTTGTAAATGGCTTCGCCCTCACCGATCACCACCTGCGCCAGGTGTGCCAATGGCGCAAGGTCCCCCGAAGCTCCGACGGAGCCTTGAGAGGGAATCACCGGATGCACCCGTTGATTCAGCATGGCGCACAGCGTCTCCACCACAACGGGGCGCACACCACTTAGTCCTTTGGCCAAGGCATTGGCGCGCAACAGCATCATCGCGCGAGTTTCGGCCTGCGAAAGTGGGGCGCCGACGCCGCAAGAGTGCGAGCGCACGAGGTTAACTTGGAGTTGGCGAACCTGCTCCGAGGAGATGCGCACATTGGCAAGTTTCCCAAACCCGGTGTTGATGCCGTAGGCGGTTTGTCCTCCGGCAACCAACTGATCGACCACGGCGCGCGAGCCTTTCATACGTGCGACCGCGTCGGCGGCCAGCTCCACCATTTCTGGACCGAGGGCCACGTCATAGAGTTGCGCAAAAGTCAGATCGTTGCCTGTCAGCGCGACGCTCATGACTCACCCCGATCGGGGAGCGCCGCCACCAGATCCAGAAACGCCTTCTTATATTTTTCAGGGAAATGCGTGACCCGCCCGTCGCGATGACAAGAGATGTGTGTGGAGTGGCCAGTTGCCAGTAATTTCTCGTCGGGTTGACGGAAAATCTCATAGCCAAATTTCAGCATACGGTTTTTCGCATCGAGGATTCGCGTGCGCACCGTTACTAATTCGTCGTAGCGCGCGGGGTGGTGATAGCGGCAGTGCACGTCGGCGACAACCAAGAAACAATCGTCGTCGATTTCCATGCGCTTATAGTCGAATCCCAGCGAGCGCATAATTTCGACGCGGCCCACTTCGAACCAAATTAAGTAATTGGAGTGATACACCACGCCCATTTGGTCGGTCTCGGCGTAGCGCACCCGTACGGTGACATCGTGATAGTCGAGCATGTCGGCCTAATTTACCTGAAGATAGTATGCCGGAATTTCTGGTCTTAGGAAAAATGTCAGCTGGCAGATTACAGCCGACAGCCGTTAGCCGACAGCCTAAAGCCCACGGCAGATTACAGGCGACAGCTGTTAGCTGACAGTCTACCGCCCACGGCTTACACATGGTGCATGGGTTGTTGATACTGAGCAGCAAGTATCGACTTTTAAGGCTGCGTGGCTATCGGCTGGCGGCTGGCAGCTAACGGCTATGTCTTTGGTTCTTGGATTTCGCCTCGTCCTGTACGGTCACTCGAAGCGCATGCAACATTCTTAAGAGTTCTGAAACCTCCTCCAGACTGTTTCGAACGACGTCAGCCCGTAGATAGCCAAGGTCGCGGCAGACCAAGAGCAGGTATTCGGTCTCTGAAAGCGAGCCCTCGGCAATATTCAAGAAGTGTGCGTAATCTCTCGGCGCCGCCCGCTTGGAGCCTTCGGCGATGTTTGTGGGCACGGATAATGCGGCTCGCCGCAGTTGCGATGTGAGTCCATACTTCTCGTTCGCCGGAAACGTTTGCGACTGTCTGTACAACTCAAGCACCAGCTTGTGACTCCGTTGCCAGACGTATAGTTTACTGTAATGCTGCATGGCGTGATAACCTGTAGGTTATCATAGCTAAATGGTCCATGGTGCTAAAAGGCGATAACTGACGGACTGCCAGCCGACAGCCGTTAGCCAACAGTCTACAGCCCACGGCTCACAGAGGTGCATGTGTCATTGACCCGAAGGTCTGACCTGTGGAGACCGCCGGCTGACACGGACTGCAGCCGACAGCCGTTAGCCGACAGCCTACAGTCCACGGCTTACAGATCGCGCATGTGTCACTGGCCCGAAGCACTGACCTGTGGAGACCGGCCAGCTGACACGTACTGCAGCACGGACTGCAGCCGACAGCCGTTAGCCAACAGTCTACAGTCCACGGTGTCACTGGCCCGAAGCACTGACCGGTGGAGACAAGCCAGCTAACGGCTGTCGGCTGGAGGCTAATGGCTACATCCCCCCGACCCCCTAACTCCCGACCTGTCCGAATCGCTAATGGCTGTCTTTTCTCTGCTCCCCTTGCCAAATGGGTTTGCGCTTTTCTAGGAAGGCGGCGACCCCTTCTTTGAAATCGGGAGTGCAACGGACTCTGGCGCTTTCGAGTACGGCACGTTCTAGATCGTGATCGACACTGGCGGCTTCGGCGGACACCAGCAAGTGTTTGGCGCGGGTAATGCTGCTGGGGCTAGCGGCCACAATCGATTCCGCCAACTCGCGCGTGCGTGCCATGAGATTTTCGGCGGGCACAATTTCGTTCACTAAGCCCATCTCGCGCGCCTCAGCGGCCTCAATGAGCCGGCCAGTAAGCAAAAGATCGCGGGCTCGCTTGTCGCCGATTTGTCGCGTCAGAAAGACCGAGACGATTGCCGGCAGAAAGCCGATCTTTACTTCGGTGTACCCGAACTTGGCTTCCGGAACCGACAGCGTAAAATCGCACAGCGTGGCAATTCCGCATCCGCCCGCCAAAGCATGGCCGTTTACCGCGGCAATTAACGGGCGCGAATAGCTCCAGATTTTCCGGAACATTTTGGCGATGCGCTTGGAATCCTCCTGATTCTCCGCGGCGGATTGTCTTGCGATGGCCTGGAGATAGTCCAAATCAATCCCGGCGCAGAAGGCCTTGCCTACTCCGGTGAGGATCACCACACGCGTATGGGTCTTTTCGATTTCGTCCAGCGCCGCTTGCAGCTCCGCAATCATCTGGATGGAGATGGCGTTGCGCTTTTCGGGCCGGTTCAGGGTAATCGTCGAGATGTGGCTGTCATGTTCAAACTGCAAGGTCTCAAATTTCATGATTTGGCTCCTTACCCGCTACGGCAGGGTGCGCATACTTGGTGCGAATCTCGTTGGTCAATTGGATCGCTCTCGCTAGTTTAGCTCCGTCGACGCCGGGTTGCGCGCCAGCGGTGACCAGGGCCGCGAGCACGCTCTCCGTAGGAATATTCCCGACCAATTCGTCCCCGGCAAACGGACAGCCTCCCAATCCCGTAAGCGCGGAATCGAAACGCCGGCAGCCGGCCTGGTACGCCGCCAGAACCTTCGCCTCTGCGTTGTCGGGACGGGAATGAAGATGCACGCCGAGTTCGATGCCCGCCACGTGGTCCTTCACTTTAGAAAAGAGGTCGTGCACCAACTCCGGAGTGGCTGTTCCCACGGTGTCTGCGAGAGAAACGGTATTGACGTGAATGTCTTTCAACCAGTCCAACGTATCCTGAACAATTTCTGGCCCCCAAGGCTCGTCGTAAGGATTGCCAAAGGCCATTGAAATATAGACAAGCAATGCTCGATTGGTCGCTTTTGTCTCGCGCTTGAGGGTTTCCACCAATTGGCGGGATTCGGTGCGGGTCATATTGGCATTGGCGCGGCGAAAGTAGGCGGAAATCGAGTAAGGATAGCCAATGGTCGAAACGCCCGGGGTGGCCAGCGCGCGTTCCAAGCCTTTTTCGTTCACCACAATTCCAATGATCTCCGGCAACGCGGCGCCATCGGGAAGGGAATCGACCAACCGGTTCATTACTTCTTCGCTGTCGGCCATTTGTTTTACGTGCTTGGGTGACACAAAGCTCACCGCATCGATGTGCTGAAAACCTGCGGCGATTAGCTCCTTCAGGTAGGCTACTTTGCTTTCGGTGGGAATAAGTTCTGGAAGGCCTTGCCACGCGTCGCGCGGGCATTCGATCAGCTTGATTTCGTCGGTCAAAAAGAAACTCCCCTCAGGCAGCCTACAGCCATTAGCCTACAGCCGTCAGCCAAGACCGCGCTCACAGCTTGCTTATAAGTCGTCGTGGCCTCTGCGGCAACTCTGCTCCCTCTGCGGTTGTTCCAAAAGCTTTACCGCAGAGGCCGCGGAGGTCCGCAGACGAAGCGGAGACTGCACAGCAAAACTCACCTTACGGCGCCAGGGCCGACGGCGGCTGTCGACTAATGGCTGTAGGCTCAGGTTTGCAGCACGCCGGTCTTAAACTCGCGCACTTCCGTGTTCAGTGCTGCCGCTTGCAACGCCCAAATCAGCGCATCGCGCGTTTGCGCCGGATCGATAATCGCGTCCAACCACAAGCGTGCGGCGGCATACCGCGGATCGGTCTGTTGGTCGTAGGTCGCCTTGATGGAGCTGAGCAGTTCTTTCTTGTCTTTCTCATCCAGTTTCTTTCCCTCGCGCTCCAGTTGCTTATATTTGATTTCCGCCAAGGTATTTGCCGCGGCATCGCCGCTCATCACGGCGAATTTCGCGGTGGGCCACGCAAACAAGAAACGCGGGTCGTAAGCCTTGCCACACATGGCATAGTTGCCGGCGCCGAAGCTGCCGCCGAGGATCACGGAAATTTTCGGCACCACGCTGTTGGCCACAGCATTGACCATTTTCGCGCCGGCGCGAATAATGCCGCTCCATTCCGCATCTTTGCCGACCATGAAACCGTTTACGTCATGCAAGAAAATCAGCGGAATGCGGTTCTGATTACAATCCAAAATAAAGCGCGCGGCCTTTTCCGCCGACTCCGTGTAAATCACGCCGCCAAACTCAATGCGTTTCTGGTCAGAGTGTGGCGCATGGGTTTGCACGTGCTTCTTCTGGTTGGCCACAATGCCCACCGCCCAGCCGCCCACGCGAGCATAACCGCAAAGCAGGGTCTCGCCATATTCGGCGCGATATTCTTCGAAGACACTGCCATCGACGATGCGCGCGAGAATGTCGCGCATGTCGTACTGCTTGCCCGGATCGCCGGAGAAAATGCCGTAGATGTCGCTCGCCGGGTACAGTGGTTCGGCGAGCCGCGAGTGGCTGAAGACCGGCGCGTCGGGGGCGCCCATTTTGTCGGCCAGCGCGCGAATGCGCTTCAGGCACGCTTCGTCATCGGGCTCACGAAAATCCACGGTGCCGCTGATCTGCGCGTGCATTTTGGCGCCGCCCAGTTCCTCCGCGGAGGATTTCTGGCCGATGGCGGCTTGCACCAGCGCAGGTCCCGCAAGAAACAGCCCGGAGCCCTCGGTCATCAGGATGTGGTCGCACATCACGGGCAGGTAAGCGCCGCCGGCCACACACATACCCATAATCGCGGTGATTTGCGGGATGCCCATGGCGCTCATGACCGCATTGTTGCGGAACACGCGCCCAAAATCATCGGTGTCGGGGAACACGTCTTCCTGCAACGGCAGAAACACGCCGGCGGAATCGACCAGGTAAATGGTGGGAATGTGATTGTCGACGGCTATGTTTTGCGCACGAATGACTTTCTTCGCGGTCATGGGGAAGAAGGCGCCGGCCTTGACCGTGGCATCGTTGGCGATGATCATGAACAGCCGGCCCGCCACGCGTCCCAGACCGGTGATGGTTCCTGCCGCTGGAGCGCCGCCCCATTCTTCGTACATCTGGTATGCGGCGTAAATGCCCAATTCGAAGAAATGCGTGCCCGGATCGATCAATCCCGTAACCCGCTCGCGTGCGGTAAGCCGGTTCTTTTTGTGTTGGGCATCGATGGCCTTGGCGCCGCCGCCTTCGCGTAGCTGTTCTTCTTCATTCTTCAGTTCGGTGAGCAAATCGACCATTTGGTGGGCGTTTTTCTCGAATTGTGGGGACTTGGAGTTTACGTTGCTTTTCAGAACCGATGAGGACACGCGGTGACCTCGCAGAGGGAAATCGCAGCTCATTGAGTATACGGAGGAAGCGCCTAAAGAAGCAAAAATGCAATTCGGCGAAGCGAGAATGCAGGAAGACCATCACTGAGGTCGCAGAGTTACCGCAGAGAGAACGGAGGCTTAGGTGATGGCTGTCGACGCTTGGCGGCGTGGCGCTATTGCTGATGGATCGCGAAAGGTGCAGCAGGATTTGGGTGAAGAGGGGCGGCTGCAGAGAAAGTCGCCCCTATGTTAACGGTGTGGATGCATCGGAGTAGAGGCTTTCCGTCCTGCCGCATCCTTTCAGCTTGCGGCCATGCTATCTGGCCAGGGGCAGCGGTGCGGTGACCCTGGTCACTTTCAGAAAAGAGGCTTCTGGGGTCGTGCCCTGACGAAAAAAGTGGAGCGAGGGGGCTTCAGGGGCTTCAGGGGCGGAAGCCCGACTCTAAAAGCCCCCGCCTCCTGTGGATGTCGAACGCTGCGAAGGCATGGGTCCAGAGAACCGCCGCTACATTGGCCTGCGCTCCTGTACTTTCGTACCAGATGAAAACGGTACGTTGCGCGCAACTCTTCCCGGGAAGCCGGGTTCGAACCAGTATTCGAGCTGGCTGAATCCCCACCAGCTCGCGGTGGTTACAACGAAACTCGAAGTGAACCACGAGAGCAACTAAATCGCGTGAGGCTCGCCCCTCATCAGGAGACGAAACATGAAGTGTGTCTATACACGAGTGATGCTCGGTGCGGCCGCGGCTGCATTGACGTTTTTTTCCATGGGATGTGGGTCTGGCAGCAGTTCGGGGTCCAGTTCCAACTCCGGCGGATCAACGCCACAGGCGCAGACTGGCACGGTGAACCTGATCGTGAGTGATGCTCCCACAGAAGATTGGGCGGTGATTGGAGTGCGTGTGCTGTCAATCGCGTTAACTCCGCAAGGAGGAGGAAGCGCGGTAACGGTGTACACCGCACCGACCCCGGCGCCGTACATCAACTTACTGCAATTAGATCAGCTGAATGAAATTCTCGGAAACGTCACGGTGCCGGTAGGTACGTATACGGCCGCGACCATCACCGTAAGCGGCAATCCGGGAGACGTGTTGCTGACGGCCTCGGCCGATCCGGAGACGGGATTTGCCGCAGCGCCCGGTTCAACCATTCTTTCCAGCCAAATTCAGATTATGCACACGACCGGTAGCGCGGGCAGCCTGACGGTGCCGGTGAACCTGACGCTGGCGGCACCGCTGAGCGTGTCCACTACGCAGAGCAACGCCTTGGATCTGGAATTCAATCTGGCGCATCCGGCGTTTATTGTGGCGCACGTTCCTCCCTCGGGCGGCGGGACAACCATGTGGGCGGTGAACTTCAACGGCACGTTGCGTCATCGCCGGATCTTTGATCTGACGCGACTGGTTCTGCGCCACCACTACGGCACAGTGACGGGAGTGTCCACCGATAACACGACGCTGACGTTCGACAAGGACTATCCCGTGTACCCGCCCACGAATCCGGAAACCGAAATCACCAGCAATCAGGCACTGTCGGTGCTGGCGGACGCGACCAATGGCACGCTTTACTACGACGTGGACGCAAAGACGCAGGCGACCATCAAGGACTTCGGCTCGATCGCGTCGACCATTGTTGGCCGATACATCCGCGTGGCGGCTCGCTACCAGCAGGACGGCACGCTGGTCGCCGTGCGGCTGTGGGCCAGCAATTCCTTCAACAGTGTGTGGATCAGCCCCGAGGGCCATGTGCTGCACGTGGACCAAAACAGTGGCACGCTGGTAGTGCTGAACGAACTGGGCCAACCGGTTCCGCTGACCATTAACGCCGACACGCTGTTCTTCTTCCGCACGCCGTGGGATGCACAAACCGATTGCACCGCGATTGGTCAAGGCACCGCGTTCTTGTCCAATCTGGTGCGCGGATTCAAGGTGCACGCCAGCGTGGTCGATCCACTGGCCAGTCCGTTGGTGGCCAACGCGATTGACATCGAAATCGCGCGCTACGACGGCACCATTTCCGGCAGCAACACGGCGAACTTTATTTACACTCGCAACTTCCACACCACTACCGACGATTACACGGCGACTCTGGCGTTCATTTCCTCCAGCACGCCGAACGGCAGTGATCCACAGTCGGGCAATCCGATTACTGGATTCAAGTGGTGGAACTTCACCTACCCGACGGTGGTCGACAGCGGCACAAATGCCATCTCCGACTTCGACCAGGCGACCAACGGTTCGGTGAATTTCGGCGGCTCAGTTGGCTTGATGCAAGCCGCGGGCGAAACGTATGCCCGGTGGAATGACCCCGCAGCCGCGAATGCCTGGGCTGCTCCCTCTGCGGTGCTCCTACCGACGACCTTGCCCTTCGGCGCTGCGGCTACGTCGTATAACAACGGCAGCTTCACGGTTACGGTTCTGGGAGGAACGCAGGCTGTCCCCGTGAACCTGAACACCACCTCGGGCTCGGCCACCTTGGTCTACCAGGTGGATTGGAATAACGGAATCATCACCATCAGCCCCGTGGACATTACCACCACGTCGGGCCAGAACACGCTGTCGACCAATCTTGTGACCGGGACGCCCGTGAAGGTTTACGGCATCCCGCAGGCGAACGGCACAATCAATGCTTATGTGCTGACGTACTTCACGGGATTTGGGCAAGCGACGACGAACTAAACGGTAAGTGCAAGTTGAAGAGAGATCCCTCAGCCTCAGGCTGCGGAAGACCGCAGCCTGAGGGTCGGGATGACAATTCGAGTAGAGTCGGGATGATAATTTGCGTCGAGTTGCTGTAAAGATGGTTGGGTTTCGTAGATCGACGAGAACGAGGAGGTCGAGGTAAGTTTCCCCCTGAAACAAGGGCGCCGCCAGTTTGGGCAACCTGCTGGCGGCGTTTTTGTGTTTGGGAGAAAGGCAAAGAGGTTAACGCAGAGGGCGCGGAGTCCGCAGAGGGAACAGGACAACGGGCGTAAAGCCGCTGCTACCGCGGCGGGGAGGATAAGAGGCGGGGAAAAACGAACGGCCCGCTTCAGAAAGGGGGCCCTACAAAGTCGGCGGCGGGACACAGTGATGATGCCGAAATTGGGCGCTGCGGTGCGGCGCCCCTACTAAGAAAAAAACAGGACAGCGGCGTAAAGCCGATGCTACAAAGCGGCGGGGAGACACAGCGAAAAGCCCTACGAAGAAGAAGCAGGTTCCTCGCTGCGCTCGGAATGACAATTTTTTTGATTTTTGCTGGGGCCGGCAGAACCGGTGCTAGGGTTCGGGGATGCGGAAGGTGTCGTCGTGATCGACGGAGACCATAAATAGGCCTTGGGGCGGGACGGTGGGGCCGGACTTGGAGCGATCTTTTAGTTGGTAGAGCTTATCGATGTCGTCCGGGGTAAGTTTGCCGCGGCCTACCTCCAGCAGCGTGCCCACCATTTTGCGGACCATGTAGCGCAAGAAGGAGCGGCCATGCACAGTGAACCACAGTTCTTCGCCGTCGTCCGTGCGGGATAGTTCGCTGGAGAAAATCTCCCGCTGCATGTTGCGCTCTTTGTCGTCGTCTTCGGAGCCGCTGGACGCGGCGAACGAGGAGAAATCGTGCAGGCCGACAAAGCGCGCCGCGGCGTCCTTCATGGTTTGCTCATTCAACGGAAAAGGATAGTGCAGTACGAAGCGCCATAGCGTCGGGGGAACGACTTTGCCGCGATAGATGCGGTAGCGGTAGACTTTGCCTTTCGCCGACCAGCGCGCACTGAAATCGGGACCCTTCTCTTCGGCGGCAACGATGCGGATCGTCGGCGGCAGCAGGGCGTTGAGTGCACGCTGGAATTCTTGCGCGGAGAGCGCGGATTGTGTGCGGAAGCTGCCGACCTGGCCGAGGGCGTGCACGCCCGCATCCGTGCGACCGGCGCCGAGCAGCGCCACGTTTTCCTGCGTAAGACGCCGCAACACGGAAACGATCTCACCCTGGATGGTTGGTTTGTCTTTTTGGAATTGCCAGCCG
This sequence comes from Candidatus Sulfotelmatobacter sp., assembly GCA_035524015.1. Classification (GTDB taxonomy): domain Bacteria; phylum Acidobacteriota; class Terriglobia; order Acidiferrales; family UBA7541; genus Acidiferrum. The sequence continues at coordinate 2,539 of DATKPS010000137.1, read as the reverse complement.
TGAAAGTCGGTGCCGTCGTAAGCAATCGTCAGTTTGAAATAGCGCATGAAGAGGTCGGTGGTCGGGAGTTTGTAGTTAGTAGTTTACAGCGGATGGTGGACAGCCGACAGTCTACAGTCGACAGTCTACAGCTAGCATCGGAGTCGGCTGGAAGAAGGTCGGTGGTTGTAGGTTGGTGGTCGGGAGTTGAAAGTCAACCCAAGAGCACAGGCAGGAGTGCCTGTGCCACTTGCTCGTCCGTAGGAGTGGGCTTGATGGTTGCTCTAGGGCATGCCGGCGCGGACGAAGCGGCTGCCTGGCTTGACGGCCACGTTGCCTTGGCGGCAGAGCGGGCAATCCTCGGGCTCGTGGCTGGCGATCTTCATCTGGATCAGCGCGTTGGATTCCACGGGAAATTCGATGGTGCCGCCGCTGCGGTCAATGAGCGCTCCCGCAGCAACGACTCTTCCCCCGGCTTCTTGGACCACATGGATGGCCTCTTCGGTGGAGCCGCCGGTGGTCCACACATCTTCCACCACCAGGACGTGCTGGTCGGGCTGCAGGGCAAAGCCGCGACGCAGCGTCATAGTGCCGCTACCATCGCGCTCCACAAACATGGCCGGAACACCGCCGCCAATGGCATCTTTAGGGCCGGGCAAGGCGCGTGCGACTTCCTGGCCGATGATCACGCCCCCGAGTGCCGGGGAGACCACCGCGTCGATCCGGGCGTCGGAAAAGAGCGCGGCCAAGGCCTGCCCGAGTTTTTCGGCGAAGCGAGGATATTGCAGGACCAGCGCGCACTGCACATAGGTGTCGCTGTGACGACCGCTGGACAGCTCGAAATGCCCATGGCGAATGGCTCCAGCCAGTTCGAAAAGCTGCAGAAGTTGGTCGCGCGTAAGCATGGTGGCCCTCGACTCGCACCACTAACCGTTGACGGAGCTAAACGTCGAAACGTCAGGAGATTAGCCGCCAGTTCTCGCGTTGTCAAGGTCCGGAGGGGCTTGCTAAACTGGCTTTTCCCGTTGCGTGGGATGTTCTCGTGTGCGTGTTTGCCTCAGAACTTGGTCATTTGAAACAAATTGGCGGTAGCAAACGTTTAGAATAGAAGAAGCTTCGAATTACAGTACTTGCTGTATACGCTCCGAGTTTCTCCATTAGAAGTGAAGTGAGGTTACCCAATGAAGATGCCGTTCGTTAGACCCCTGCTTGCCGCCCTGTTGATTGGGGTGATGGCCGGCACTCCGGTAGCTCCGGTTCTAGCGCAGGAGCCCTCATCGCCATCGCAGAACAAGGCGGTCGTGCAAGGGGGAGTGCCGATCTCGCTGGGGGTGGCCAAATACGATTATTCGCGCGCGCCCAGCTGGTTTCCGAATATTCTGAACCCGTATCGTGAGCAGTATGTGGAGCCCGGGGTGCTGACGAACTCACCCCGGCTGGAACAGCTGATTCACGACGGTAAGATGCCGCTGAGCTTGCAGGACGCGATCGCGCTGGCAATGGAAAACAGCATGGACATTGTGGTGCAGCGGTATAGCCCGTGGATGGCGGATGTTAGCCTGCTCAAGGCTAGAGCCGGCGGATTGGGATATGGAACGCCAGGAAGCATCGCGGTGGGCTCGACGGCGAACCTGCCGGAGCTGTACTACGACCCGGTGCTGACACAGTACATCGCATTTTCCGACGCGGCGACACCGATCGCCAACCCGTATACCTCAGGTCTCGGGGCCTCTGGTAACACCACCACGGCGCAGTCGCTGTTCTCGCACGCGGCGATTTACAACACCTCGTATTCGCAGAATTTCGTGACCGGGTCGAACCTCACGGTGGCCTGGGACAACACCCGCGCGTCTTCCACCGCCGCTAACTTTTTCAATCCTTACGTGCAATCTTCGTTGTCCATCAGCTTCCAGCAGCAATTGTTGAATGGCGCCGGAAGATATGTGAACCGGCGGAACATTTTGATCACCGAAAACAATCGCAGGATCGCCGATCTGCAATTTGCGCAACAGGCCATCACTACGATTACAAACACGGTTACCGCCTACTGGGAATTGGTGTATGCGCGAGAGAACGTCAAAGTGCAAGAGCAGGCCGTGAAGGTCTCTGAGAAACTTTACAGCGACAACAAGAAACAACTGGAAATTGGCACCATGGCGCCGCTGGACGTCACCCGCGCGGAATCCGAGTTGGCCAGTGATCGCCAGGCCCTGATCATTGCGCAAACCACCGAACTGCAAGATCAACTGTCGCTGAAGAACTACATTTCCAAGGATCCCATGGCTTCGAATCTGCTGAACGTCGAGATCGTACCGACGGACAAGCCCGAAACGCCGGCGACCATCGAGACTTCTTCGTTTGAGGATTCCGTGAAGGAGGCGTTTCAGAAGCGCCCGGATCTGCAGGAACAGTATTTCAACCTGAAGAGCGCACAGGTCGACGTGAAAGCCACGAGAAACGCGCTTTTGCCTACGGCCACCCTCGGCTTGCAATATTCCGCGAACGGCTTGGCCGGTAACTCCCCGATCGAAGGGGCGTCCTCCACCGTGGCGGGAGTCCC